>CAILMA010000198.1 GCA_903835145.1 uncultured Bacteroidota bacterium | reverse complement strand
TTTACAACTAATACCTTCCTGCTCTCGGATTTGTCTGAATTTCTCTTTACAAGCAGATTCGTCGTTGTACTTATCGTAAAATGTACTGAATTTCATACCACGAAGATACAAAATATTGGGTACATTTACGGACAATCATTAAATTTTAACAATAATGGTGCGAAAGGGCAGAAAAGATAAGACATTACATATTATTACATTTCTATAAATTCACCTGCGGTGGTTTGTCGGAGCCCAAATCTGACAAAAAACAAATGGCCAGGATGAATAAACGTAACCGTGTTTTACGCTAAATTTGCTTCAATAGCAACAGGTGACGAATCAATCATTAGAACAAATAAAAAGCCGGTTGCAGCAAACGCTGCCCGGGAGCACAGCACACGAACTTATGATGGGTCGGGTGAGAAACATGCCCCTGTCCGTTCCGGACAATGCCCGCCAAAGTGCTGTACTTTGCCTGCTGTTTCCTATCCATGGGAAACCTCATGTGCTGCTTATGAAAAGAAGGGAAGATAACACTGCTCACAGCGGGCAGGTAAGCTTCCCGGGTGGGCGTTTTGAAAATACAGATAGGGACTACCTGGCAACGGCTTTGCGTGAAGCTGACGAAGAAGTTGGAATAAAGCAACAGAGCGTGCATATACTGGGTGCGCTTACACCACTTTATATACCCGTCAGCAATTTCAACGTACATCCGTTTCTCGCTTACAGTACTACACAGCCAAGCTATACACTGAGCGACGATGAAGTTTCGTACGTACTCGAAGTACCGCTATCTGAACTTTTTAACGGTACCAATAAAATAAAAACGGTCGTAACATCTCCTGCATCACCAGGGGTCACTTACAACGTAAACGCCTACCAGCCGTCCCCTGACACAATCATCTGGGGCGCAACTGCTATGATACTTTCAGAAATAGAACAAGTACTTACCGGGCTTAGCCTCAGTTTCGAGTAACCTATAATCTCCTGGCGGTTAACGTGTTATTTCTGCCCGAAAACTTTCTTGAGCAAATCAGAAACCCGCGCAGCAGGATTCATTCTTATTTTGTTTTCTTCTTCGGCTATGTACACAAATAAACCATTGAGCGCACGCTCTGTTACATAAGCCGGCAAATCAGGATTCACTTTATTAAACGTTGTAGGCAATTCGTTGTAAACGGTAAAGACCTGTGTCCAGTACTTGGTGGCATTTACCTTATCGAGCGAGGCACTGATAACTGGCTTAAACGCTGCTGTGAGCTGTGCGGTAGTCTTGTTTTTAAGGTATTGCGTTGCTGCACCATTGCCTCCCTGTAAAATGCCAAGGGCATCCTGAATAGACATGGTCTTGATGGCATTCACAAAAATAGGTAGTGCCTGCGTGCTGGCATCTTCAGCAGCTCTGTTCATTGTAAGTATAGCATTATCAACATAGCTGCCCATACCTATTTCGCGTAGCGTGTTTTCCACCTTTTTAGCTTCTGGCGGCATCAGTACTTTTATCAAAGCATTTCCGAAGAAACCATTGGTGGCGGAAAGCTGGCTGGTGGCATTCTTGGCACCGACCTGCAAAGCTTCTTTCAGCCCTGAGGAAATCTCATCGCTCGAAAGTTTATTGCCACCTTTCTTTCCCTTGCTGTTGTCAATAAGATGCTCGGCATCGTTTACGTAGTCTCGTAACAGCTGTGCATTACTACTTAAAGATATGCTGGAGATAGCAGCAACCAATGCTATTTTTTTTGCGAAATTCATGATGGCTTTTTAAATTATACTGTGTTGAACAAACCCAGTACCGAAAATTTGTTATGTGCCGAAGGTAAGAAATTAACGAAAATACCCACGTACAATTTATTTATCAAAAAGCAGGCCACGTATCCGTTTACTGCATAAAACCGTTGTTTTGGGGTCGATTTAACGCAATACTAACAAGTAAAACAAGTGCAGCGCATCTATTAAACTAAACATGGAAAAATTCATCAAAAAGTGGGCTTTAGTGGTTTATAGTTTGTCACTACCTTTGCCCCACAAAATACCGATATGAAACGTACCGTTTATTTACTTTTTGCGCTGCTTACAATCTCCTCTTCTGCTTTTGCTCAGGGCTTCTACTTTAGGGGTGGGCTGGGTTATGATTTTTCCATGAGTGGCGAAACATCTGATGGTAATGGTACCCCTTTAAGCGGCTCCGTTAAGAACGGGAGTTATACTCAAACCTATTCTATTAATCGGGTATCATTCGGTACTGGTTTGCAGGCTAACGTTGCAGTTGGCTATATGTTCACCCGAAATGTAGGTATAGATCTGGGACTGGAAGCAATATTGGCTCCAAAGTCCTATAGCTTTTCTATAGACAGTGTAAATTATGGCGGAGTGGAAAGTTCACTAACCTACACCCAAAAAGCTAACAACCCTGTATTCTTAGTGCCTGCACTGGTGATGCAGACCGATAATGAAAAGTGGAACATCTATTCTCGGGTGGGTATTGTATTGCCGCTATCCACTGCTATGACTCAAGACCAGATAATCCAAAACCTGCCCGGAACCGGAGCACTTACAACAGATGACTTCACTTTTAAGATGACAAATAGTTTTTCTGTGGGTTTCAGCGGCACAGTTGGCGTAAAATGTTCCATCACCGATAGGCTCAAAGTATTTGGCGAATTCAATTTCTTCTCGCTCTCGGTATTGACTAAGACCTCTGATATATCAGCATTCTCAGAAAATGGAGTGAGTTACAGTACCAAATACGTAACTGGCGGCGTTCACAAAGTTTATTCAAAAACGCCCGTGGTTGACTCTAACGCAAACCAGCAAGTGGCCTACCCAAATTCCTTCAGCCACCTTGGTGTGAATGTGGGTGTGTCTTTTTCTATAGGCCGCCAGCGCAGCCCTGCTAAAAAAGTAGAGAACGATGGCTATTTTAAGAAGAAAAGCCACGGCGACTTTTAATTAAACCCAACTATCTGAGGCGGTCCATTGATTTTACCAGCTTGTCGTCCTTGCGGATGCCCACGATGGCAAGCACAATAAAAACAAGCGAAATAACCGGCAGCACCGACCCCACCCAATAGGAACCCGACAAAGGTGGAGGTGTCATACTACCGAGCGCTGACACTCTTACGAGCATAAGAGCGATAAAACCTGCCGTTACCAATATACTCAGTAATGACATATTGATTTGCCGTTTGCGCTGGCGGTACATGAATACCGTCACAGCGGGCAGTGCTGTCATAACCAATACAAGCAAAAGTGAGGGGAAGTGATCAGTCACTTTTAACTGATGGAGCACATCAGTACCATTATTGCTTTCGTGCCACCGGTACAAATCCAGAAACAGGATGCAGCAATTTACAAGTGCGGCTAACAACAGCCAGAGGGATTGTTTTCTTTGTATCATCGTTATGACAATTATATTGTGAACAGAAATTTAATGACAACGCTCTAAAATAGCTTCGTTTCTTCAGCTTTTTCGCTGGTTGTGTGTCACTTATTTCAATAATTATTCCTCACTTTAATGCGTAAATCGCATTAGCTGATCATACTCTTTCCAAAATACGGCTTCAGTACCTCAGGTATGTTTATGCCGTTGGCATTCTGGTTGTTTTCCAGCAGGCAGGCTATAATACGCGGCAAAGCAAGTGAGCTGCCGTTAAGAGTATGAACAATTTGAGTCTTACTGTTTCCGTCTCTGAATCTGATTTTCATTCTGTTGGCCTGGAAATTCTCAAAGTTGGAAACCGAACTCACCTCAAGCCAACGCTCCTGTGCTGCGCTAAATACTTCAAAATCGTAAGTAAGCGCAGAAGTAAAACTCATATCGCCACCACAAAGCCTGAGAATACGGTAGGGCAATTCAAGGTTTTTCAGCAAGTGCTCCACATGGCTCACCATTTCTTCGAGCAACTCATAGCTTTTCGCCGGGTGTGCCAGCTGCACTATTTCCACTTTATCAAACTGGTGTACTCTGTTAAGCCCGCGTACGTCCTTACCATAAGAGCCAGCCTCCCGGCGAAAACAAGGGGAATATGCCGTCATTTTTATTGGCAACTCCTGCTCGTTGATGATGGTATCCCTATATATATTAGTAATAGGTACTTCCGCAGTAGGTATCAGGAAGAAATTGTCTTCCACGGCATGATACATTTGCCCTTCTTTATCGGGCAATTGGCCTGTACCATAGGCTGATGCCTCATTAACCATGAAGGGCGGGCAATATTCTTTGTAGCCGGCGTCAATGTTATAATTAAGGAAGTAATTGATAAGGGCTCTCTGCAACCTGGCACCCTGACCGTGAAATACCGGAAACCCGCTGCCCGTAATTTTATTACCCAGTTCAAAATCTATAAGGCTGTATTTTGCTGCAAGCTCCCAGTGCGGAAGCTTATGCTCACCAAGCACAGGCATATCGCCGCCAGTGCGTACAACTTCATTTTCTTCAGGAGTTTTTCCAAATGGCACACTGCTGTGGGGCAGGTTAGGCAGCCTCACCAGCAAGTCCTGAAGTTCAGTTTCAAAATCTGAAAGCTTTTGACTTATGTTCTTTGATTGTTCTTTGTGCAAAGCAACCATTTCTTTCAACTGCTCTGCCTCGTGCTTTTCGCCCTTTGACATGTGCAAACCAATATTCTTTGCAGCTGCATTTAGTGTTGCTGCAAGGTTGTCATACTCCAGCTGCATGTGCCGGCGGCTCTCATCAACGGTTATTATTTTATCAACAAGATCTAAGTCTTTAAAGTTCTTTTTCCTGAGGCCACTCAGCACCAGGTCTTTATCATGCTTGAATAATTGTATAGGTAACATTTACGTTGATGTTTGAATGCCAAAGATAAGTTGAAAATTCAGCAGTTTTCTAAAATTATGGGCAATAGCCGGGGAGCCAAGGCAAGCTGTTGCACGCAAACGGAGACATGAAAATTATTTTTTGTGCACCGACGTTTTTACAATAGCCAGCAAATCTGCCTCCATGCTGTTGTCTACACTTTCGGTGATGCGTCCCTTTTCTTTCTTGCCATCGAGAACAATTATGGTTGGTACGTTGGTAATGCCATACGATTTTTCAAGTCCGGTGCCTGATGTCTTTGCCCGGTCCAACCCGTAAATCTTAATGTCAGCAAGTGGGTACCGGCATTTATCTAAAACAGAATAGAGTTGTGGCAGCAATTCCTTCGAGTCGCCACACCAGCTGCCCATGAATACAAGCAGGGTGTATCGCTTCAGTAGTGGGGCAAGGTCCTTTAGTACGGTCTGGTCAGGCTCGTAGGCATCGGTACCCTCCCTCATCCAGTCAAATGTAGGTTCTGTATACAGGTCGCGAAAATAAAAGTAGCCCTTGTATACAACGGATCCGTTTTTTTCGTCAATCGATTTTTCTATCAGCGCTTTTTGTGCCATGGCCGTTACGGGTAAGAACAGGAGCAAGAATAAAACAGCTTTATACATACTATTTCAGTTGGTTCTTTATCGCGGTAAGCTTATTGCGCAGCTGCAGCAACGATTGTTTTAAATCCACAGTTTGTACCTCCATATTATTGGGGGCAGCCAATTTTGTTTTGGCGCCGGCAATGGTAAAACCTCCTTGTTTCACGAGGTGGTATATTGTTTTCAATTCTTTTATTTGGTCAGGCGTGTACAGCCTGTCTCCCTTTCTCGTTGTTCTCACTTTGAGCTTGAACTCGATGGTCCAGAAACGGATATTTGAAGTTTTTACTTTAAAGAGCTCAGCTACCTCCCCTATGGAATAGTATTGCTTGCTGCCTTTCCAGTCATCAGGCAGGCCAGCGGGTGCTTCTGCAGGTTCATCGTCGCTCTGTTCCTCCCCGGCAGGCGGCTGCTCCGCTTGAGGAGGAGCTGGTTGCTTGCCATTGTTATTTAAATCGACAGGGTGTTGCACAGCAACGTTGTGAGATGCGGTGGATATTGCCTCATTTTTGTCGTTGTCTTGTACTTGTTCGGTTTGCAACTCACTATCTGTGGCTGCTGTCGCCTCTGTTGTACCGCCCTCGTCTTCTTTCTTGTCGTCCGACTTCTTTTTTGCACGACTTCTCCCAACAGCTTTAAGTTGCTCAGGTACTATTTCCTCGCCAAATAGAGTTATGATACGTTCACTCATTGATACAAATTACAAAATTGCTGTAAAATATGCAAAGTTCATTAAAAGATTTGTAAAGTGTGCGATTGGTTGCCTACCATTTAAATTGAGGCCACAAGTTTTGCAATTGATATACTGATATTCCATTTTCCTTCATCTTCTTAATATCGTCAAGCTTATCGAGCAAGATCTTGCTGATGCGGGAAGGAGAAAGGAAAAACTCCTTTACGATGATGGATAAAATCTCGTCATATTTTTTTGCCCTTATACAGCTGTAGTAGTAATACCGCGCCAGCATGCAGTTGTTGCGTTGTTCTATAAGCACATCATTGCGCCCTTTTCTCTGGCATTTGTCGCTGTTATTTACTGGCAAAATATTGTTGAAAAGTTTCTGACCTCGCATAAGATTAGGTTTTGGGGCAACAAATCTATGAAGCTGATTTGACGCGAAATACAGAAGTTGTCAACAAGTACAATGGTAAGTCAAATGTCAATTGCTTTACCAGCGCGGGTTTTCGCCAATTTCCATAGTGTGGATATTTTGTTCTTTATTCACAATGTTGTTCACATTCATCCGATTTGAGCATTCATGTTATAATATTTCGCATTTTGTAACGCTCTGAATGTTCAAGGCGACGTATGCGGAAAATATCATCCCTACTAAAACATCTTCCGAACGTAACTCAAAAAGGATCAATAAAATAGGATACATCGAAGTCCCGACATAGATGCAGTTAGCTGTCGCTGCTACATGGTATAAGATAAGATTCAATAAATTTGCCTTATTTTTACCTGCTATTTTGGAAACCCCTTGCTATGTATAAATATTGCTTCTTATTTTTTGCGCTCATTTTTCAATTTCATTTGAATGCTCAAACCTTTCCGTCCGAAGGAAAAAAACTTCATTATAGGATTGTAGGTTTCAAATTTATAACCGATAAACCGACTGGCAAATTTCATTTGGAAGTGGCAAAGGGAACCTATAACTCTTTAGATTCATTCAAAAAAAATGTAATTCTGAATCTAAGCTGTACTACGAATAAGGTTGTTGGAGAGTTGCCGTGGTTTGGAACAGACTATACCTGGCGTGTTGTGACCGGCAGCAAGTCAGAAAACAAGAATGATTCACTTCACCATTTCAGTACCGGTTCTATACCCATTGTAGATTCGAATAACTGCAGGTTGAAGGTTAAAGTACCTGCATCGAAGCATAAAGACGCTTATGTATTCTCAGACATGAGCAAGGTACTTTACGATATGAATGGAAAACCAGTTTGGTACCTTCCCAATGTATTAGGTATAATAGGAGGCAATGCCGTTGTGAGGGACATGAAGAGAAGCACTGCCGGCACAATAACTCTGCTTGCAAACGATAGACCATATGAAATAGACTATAATGGCAACCTGATATGGCGCGGCCCCAGAGAGGGCTATGTGAGCGGAGACAGTGTGGAGCATTTTCACCATGAATTTACCCGCCTCGATAACGGCCATTACATGGTTTTAGGCAACGAATTGTTACCATTTGAAGCCGGTAATATAAATAGTAATATGGATACCCTGGTACCCACAGCTATTGACGGGAATGGGCAGCCGGCAAATAACCTGCCCAACAATGCCCTGCCCGAAGGTATGACCCCGGGTGACAAAAGAAAGGGCAACAGAAATATGCACCCCGTGAAAATTTCTTACGGCACTATATTAGAATATGACAAATTTGGCAAGTTGTTGTGGTACTGGAAATCTTCAGAATACTACGGCCAGGTTGACTTTCATAATTGTAAGACAGGAAAAAAACTTTTTGACATTCACGAAAACTCATTTTGTTTCGATCAGAAAAAACAAAAAGTATATGTTGGTTTCAAAAACATAAGTCAGATTGTGAAACTGAGCTACCCTGATGCTGCAATTGAGAACATTTTCGGTTCTCTTTACTACCCGGGAGAGCCTTGCTCTGACAGTGCATTGTTTTGGGAACAACATGCATGCCGTATAGCCAAAAACGGAGACCTGCTCGTATTTAACAACAACATGAGGAACCTGAACGAGCCCCCAAGGATAGAGATGATGGAAGAGGTGCAGGGAGCTAAGTTTTACCTCAAGAAAAAATGGGAGTATCAATACCCTATTGACCTGAGAGGTCTGCAGCGCCTCCCGCTTACTAATGGTGGAAATGTAGAGGAGCTGGAAGACGAATCCATTTTTGTTTCTATGTGTACGCCTTACAGCAACATGTACATTGTAAACAAAGACAAAGAGCTTATATGGGATGCAGAACTGGAGAAATATAACGATGTGGACAAAAAATGGATACCTTTTTCTATGTACCGTGGTAGCATAATTGACGGCAAAAAAGGTTTGGAAGATATGATTTGGAAGTCTGCCCCATTGAGGAATTAATTTTGAGTTTCATATATTTCGATGCATTTTAATTTACCGGATATTTTGCATGCCTTGCTGTACCCCGTCCGCACTTAACGCATGGCTGAAACCAATACTTTTTTTCATGAAACGCCTTGTCTTTGCATATTTGTTCTTGCTTTTACCTTCTCCCCTACACGCTCAATTTTTCCCGAAGGAAAAACAACAATTGCATTTTCGTATCATAGGCTTTTCTTTTCCCGGTGCAGTTGCCGGTCATAGGTACAAACTTGAAGTAGCACAGGGATTTTATAGTTCTTCTGATTCTTTTTCACGGAAAATAATAAAGACTTCCATTTGCACCACAACGAAAACAGTGGTTGAAGTACCGCAGTTTAATGCTGATTATACCTGGACGGTGACAGACATGGGCACCGTGGGCACAGGCAAGAATGCTAAGTTCCATCATTTCAGTACTGGCTGGACAAAAATGCTCGATGAAAGGAACGTAAGATTAAGAGTAAAACTCGCAGCTAACAAATTTAAAGACGGATTTCTATTTTCTGACAACAACAAAATACTTTATAATATGTCTGGTGCCCCGGTATGGTACCTGCCGGAAATACCAGGTATTAATGATACAAGCAAGGTAATACGCGATTTAAAAATGTCTTGTGCCGGCACCATAACCTTCCTTTCAAACGATAATCCGTTTGAGATTGACTATTACGGAAATGTGTTGTGGAAAGGGCCAAAAGGCGGGCAGGTAAGTGGCGATACGGTGGAACATTTCCATCATGAATTCACG
>CAILMA010000197.1 GCA_903835145.1 uncultured Bacteroidota bacterium | reverse complement strand
TTTTAATGTTTTCCTCCGCTTTTGTCATATCCCCCTTCAACGCCTCTGCTTTTCCTATATTTTCCAGCGAGGTAGCAATGCCCAGCTTGTCGCTGTCAGTATAAAAAATCGCAAGTGCTTTATTGTAGTAATAAAGTGCAGAGTCATTATTATTTGTCTGTGAAAAGTAGTCTCCAAAATTATTATAGGTCTCTGGTGTTGCCTGCAGGGCGATGGACCGCAGGAAGCAGGAGTGTGCCTGCTCAAATTTCTTCTGTTCGGTGTAGTTACCTGCCAGGTAGCCCAGATTCGTTGCTTCGTTAGTATAGTCCTTTAGTTTGTCGTAGAGTTCTATCGCCTTCAGATAATAATTATTTGCTTCATCGTGGTAGAGACGCTTATTGTTGACGTTAAGTGTGCGCGTGCTCAGGTTGATGGCCAGGCCTGAATAGTTTCTCGCCATGGAGCCGCTGTCATTCATTTGTTCTGATATTTTTAACGCCTGCAGATCATAGTCAAATGATTTGTCGAGATCGCCGATATCGTGATACAGCCAGCTGATCATATGGACGGTACCGCCCTCGTATTTAAGCTGTTTGTTCTTGCGGGCTATGTCCAGCGCATCGGTATAGTATTTGAGCGCATTACCCATATCACCCATGCTGAAGTAACTTTTTCCAATAGTTACCTTCCCCCTGATGATGCCGGGTATGAACGCTATCTTTTCGGAGATTTCAATACCTTCCTGGCCCCTGGCCAGGCTGCGCTTCGGGTTGAACTGAATACTGTCAAAAGCATTCCTGATTATCTGTATCGCCTTTGTGGAATCTGCAATAGAGTAGGTTTGCGAAAAAATACATTCAGGTAGCAGGCATAAAACAAGTATGACCGCATAACAGCTTTTGCGCAATAGCCTGTAACTATTTACTAGTGATCCCATTTGTTTGTAGGATAAATATATATATTAGTTACGTAGCCAGTGTCCGTATCAACAGAAAGAAGCGTTCATTTTTCTAAGTGTGCAGAAAAAGCTTGTAAGTGTAATTTGAGGGTTGGGGCAGGGCCTGGTAAGCATGGGCAATTGAGCATTTCACTCTGTTATCGGGTTTCCTCGTTGAAAGTATTCTTCAACCAGCTTCCCAACGTAGGCGACGTATTCTTTCGTAGGTTCAATGTACTCACTCACTTCAGTCTCGTTAATGATCATAAAATCACTATAATCGTCATCAATTCTCTCCTGCATTAGCCTGCTGAAAAATGTAGCGTGAGCAGAATCAAATAAGCCAGGCAGCACAAAGGAGTGATGCAATTGATTGACAACTCCGATATGAGTTTTAGGCATTATATCCTTGGTCAATAACAATGCCTTGGTGGCATGAAAGCAGCTATAATACAAGCGACTCACAGCGGAAACATAGAATTTGTGGGTCATTAACACGCCAACTTCATCAAGCAAAGATTGGGATTTTATTAGCTTCAGGGGAATTGCCTCATCCTTCCGGTTCATAGTTCAATCATTCTT
>CAILMA010000196.1 GCA_903835145.1 uncultured Bacteroidota bacterium | reverse complement strand
CTCACTGGCGATGGCGCCCGTGCTTTCGCAGGCGACGGTGGCCCGGCATCAGCCGGAGAGGTGGACCTACCTAATAAAGTGATAACGGACAAGTGCGGCAATGTACTGATTGCGGACCGCAGCAATGGACGGATTCGCAAGATATCTTACACGAGCCATGCGCCACATTTCGTGAGCATGGCAGATACGGTATTGCTCTGCGAAAATGGTGCTCCGGTGTCTATTGACAGCTATTTGCGGCTGAATGATATTGATACTGCGCAGCAGATTACCTATTTTTTAATCAGCTCACCGCATGTGGGTGTTACCGGGTTGGCTCAAAATGTTTATAGTACAGGCAGCACTATTGTTACGTCAGGTGTTATGGTTAGTCCGTCTACAGGTTATACCGGGGTTTCTGTAATGGATATACGGGCTGAAGATTGCTATGCCTATGGTGAGAAGACGATTACTTTTATTGTGCGTCCGGCACCAGTGGCCGGCGCTATAACGGGGCGTGATACCATTTGTGTAGCGGACACAACTCGAATGGTAGATACTATGGCTGGTGGTACCTGGGTGCTTAGTAATTCTGCGCTGGCGACAGTAAATGTAAGTGGGTTGCTTATGGGAGTAGGTTCGGGCAATGAAACGGTAATGTATGTGGTGACTTCAGACTGTGGCTCAGATACAGCCTTCCATACGGTTTATATCAAGTCGCACGCGGCCTGTGCTGCGGGCGTGGCGGAGTTGGGCGCAGCAACTGGGGTTGAAAGCCTCATGGTGTATCCAAATCCGAATTCGGGCACATTTACACTTAAGTTGGCGACCCAGACGAACGGTCCGGCACAGGGCACCCTTGTAAATATGATGGGAGAAAAGGTACGTGATTTTGTGCTGACGCCGAATAAGGATTTTGAAATGCAGGCAGCGCTAAGCCCCGGCGTGTATTTTATTGAGGTGCAGCGGAATGGAAGTGTAATGCGGGAGCGGGTTGTAGTGTGGTAGTGGGTGTGTGACTGGGGGGTTAGTTTGCCGCAGTAATAGTGAAAAATTTTGTTTAGTGCAATTGTTCAACACCTTCGGCGTTGGTGTGTTACGCTATTGTGTACCGCCGGTTTCACCGACGGCTATTGTTGTTAAGTCTTTCAGGCTTCGGGAAGTGATTGGCTTGCGTTTTGTTCCGCCAAGGAGCGGCAGGTTCGCTATGGCAGGATGGGTCCGCCGCGGAATGGAATGACGTTCAATTTGTGAGAAAATTTAGTCTTTGAATTGGATTAGAAAAATGTTTTAGGGTTACAGTTTTTCGAGAATGATGGCCATGTTGCCGGCATTGATGGAGAGGACTTTATTGGCGAGTCCGGTGGCTTTAAAGACGGATTGCCACATGCTTTTCAGCGGTATTGGTGCCATGCGCAGCCAATAACTGTAGGGGTAGCCATTTTTGAGGTCGAAGCAGGAAACCACTTTGTAGCCCGCTTTTTCGCAAAGCATGGGCAGGTTTTCTTTGTTGAACAGGTAGATATGTTCTACATCGATGATTGGTGATTTTTCGCCAAAGATTTTCGCCTGAAGCGCCTGTGTATTGTGCATGATGAGGTAGGCGAGCCCTCCTTTTTTGGTATTGGTATACATGTTCCGAAGCATCTCCAGCGGCTGGCTGAGGTGGTCAAGTGTCTGGAAGCAGGTGATGAGGTCGAAATAGTTTTCGGGGTACAATCCGGGGCCAAAGAAGCCGGTATGGATGCCGTCCTTAACATCGGCCCGCGCTATGTCTTTGGCTTCAGTGCTTGGTTCGCAGCCATAGACTTCTTTGAAGCCATTGTCTTTGAGCACTTCCAGAAAAAAACCATTGCTGCAGCCAATATCCAGTGCTTTTTGTTTCCCGCGCCCTTCGAGGTGCTCGCGCAGTGGCTGCCAGTAGTCGTTTTTAATGAATTCAGTTTGTTCGCCGAAGGTTACGAGGCTTTCTTTGTAGAGTTGGTTGAGTGACGCATCATCGAGAATCTGCCTTGAAAAAATGAGCCCCGTTTTTGCGCACTTCATCATTTCATAATGAAAATGCTCTGTTGTGCGCCGTGCTGAAAATACCTGAGCATCAAGGTCTTCATCTCTAAAGTTCTTTTTATAGATGACAGGATGATTTGCGGCATCGGTTTCTTTGCAAAACAGGCATTCTTTGGTTATGTAGTTGAATTTGGCGGACATGAAAAGCGGGGGTTAGCGTTGTTTAACAGTTTTTTTGAAGTTGTCTATTTCGGTTGCAGTATCGAGTACTTTGCCTTTGTAAATCACTGATTTTCTTATGTACTTGGGTCGGCCCTTGCTTTCTTCAAATATCTTGGCAAGGTACTCGCCGAGGATGGAGATAGCCAGCACCTGGATACCTCCGAAAAACAATACCAATACGATAATGGTAGGTATACCGTGGGGAATATTAGGGTAGAGAATACGGGCTATTATTTGGGCTATGATGGCAAGAAATGAGAACCCGGTGAGTAGGAACCCGGTGTAGCTAAGCAGCTCCAGCGGCACAAAACTAAAGGAGAATATCGCTTTTTTAGCCCAGCCTATGTTGCGGCGGAGGTTATTGGTACTGCGGCCAAACATGCGCTCAGGGCGAATGTAGTCCACACCGGTTTGTTTAAAACCTACCCATGCGCGCAGCCCGCGCAAAAAAACCTCTTTTTCCGGCAGGTTCACAAGCTCGGTTACCACCTTACGGTCCATAAGGGAGAAGTCGCCGGCATCATTGGGTATTTTAATGTAGGAGAGGTTGCTGAAGATGCGGTAGAAGCTTTTATAAACGAAGTTCATAAATGCTGACATCTCGCGCTTTACGCGCTTTCCATAAACAACATCGTAGCCCTCCATCCATTTTGCATAGAACTGAGGTATTATTTCCGGCGGGTCTTGCAAGTCGCCATCCATGAGCACAACGGCGTCGCCGGATGATATTTCCATACCACTAAGGAAGGCTGACTGAGAGCCGAAATTGCGGGAATGAGAAATGCCGATAACGTTGTTGTCTTTGGCCGCAATGGCCGCGATGGCTTCTTCTGACTTATCAGGAGAGCAATCATTTACAAAGATGATCTCATAGCGCACCTTCGTTTCGTTGAACATTTTTACGAGCCGCTCGTACATAATGGGTATGGCGGGTTCGTCTTTATAACAGGCTATAATGGCCGTTATTTTAGCGTTCAGTTTCGGGTTTTGGAAGGCAGGTAAAATGATGCCGGAATAGTCGATAGACTTATGCCAGTTGAGCGTGGCTTGCAGGCCATCTTCGAGGCTGGTTTTGGCGGTCCAGCCGAGGTCTTTAGTGGTTTCAGCAGGGTTGCCGTACCAGTCCTTGAGGTCCCAGTTGCGGTTTTGCATATTGCCCCACTGAGGCTCAGCAGCTATATTGAATTGCTTTCTTACGGTGTTAACGAGCGCCTCAAGTGTTGTTTTTTTGCCTGAACAGATGTTAAACGACTTGCCAGCGATTTTTGGGCTCATGTTAAGTGCCGCATCTACAAATGCTTCTACAGCATCGGTGATGAACACGAAATCGCGGCTTATTTCTTTTTCTACAAGGTTGGGGTAGGTATTGGCCCTTGCCTTTTCTATCATTACCGGCACGAGGCGGTCGGGCTCTTCCCACATACCAAATATTGAATATAGGCGCAGGTTTATGGCCGGTGTATTTTTATAGCGTGCGTAGTATTCTATGATGTAGGAAGCTGAGATTTTAGAAGCAGAGTAATGGCTGTTAGGCTCCAGTGTGTCGGTTTCTGCTGGTGCGGCTGAGTTGGTGCCATACTCTGAGCTGCTACCCGCATGAATGTAGGCAGTTGCCCCGGCGCAGTTTTCAAGTATGTTTACGGTGCCGTTTACATTGGTTTCATATATAAGCCTTACATCACTTTGCTTGCTGTAGGCGCCATAGGCTGCAAGGTTAAAGATGGTTTTGGGCTGGTATTTTTCAAGTATGTTTTTTACAGAAATAGCAGAAGTGATATCGCAGTGCAGGATATTATTGGCAGGTATATCCAGCAGTTTTAGTCGCCACGCACTGTTTACGTTGTGGGTAATAGCGTAACAGTCCTGCCGAACGGCAAAGATGTCTTTAATAATATTGGCTCCTATAAAACCACTTGCGCCAAATACAAATATGGGGCCGTCAAGTTTTTTTATTTTATCGCGGAGCTCTTTTTCATTGATCATAAAGTGCTAAAAGTAAGAATTAATTACATGCGAAATGTTGGCTTCGTCAAGGCCACTCAGTTGCTGGTGGTATGCCTGGCTTCCATATTTTTTACCGGGGTATCCTTCGGCATGCAAACTAATAAATTTTTTAATGGGAAGGGCAGCTTCGCTTGCGAGTAGTGCAACAGTGCTGCCGAGCCCGCCAATAGAAATGTGTTCTTCGATGGTGAGTACATTGCCGGTTTCGGCTATGCTTGTGGCTATCTCAGCAGGCAATGTGGTGAGCGGCATTTTATTGATGGTGAAAAAAGAAATGCTTTCGTTGTGTGGATTCTTGCTGAGGGCTTCAGTGGCATTGTTGGCCACAGGACCCTGCGCGATTACGGTGAGTTTGTTGCCCGCAGCAATCTTCATTGCACCCCACGGAGTGGGGGTAAACGCAGCCGGCATTGGCTTGCCGAGCCCAAGGCGAAGGTATGCAGGGCCCCGACGGGCGAACATATCGGTCATGCAGGTGTTCATGTCATCAATAAATGCGGGCACGTAGCAGGCAATATCCGGCAGGCCGCTCAGCACGGCAATATCTTCAATTGCGTGGTGGGAGGAACCCATGATGCCGTAGCCGTAGCCGCCGCCATTACCTACAATATAAACGGGCAGGTTATGGAAGCACACGTCGTTGCGCATTTGCTCCAAACAACGGTAAACGACGAATGGGGCAATGCTGTAACAAATAACAGAAAAGCCCTGCGATGCCATGCCAGCGGCTACGCCAACCATGTTTTGCTCGGCAACGCCTGCATTTATGAACCTCGGGCCCATTTTGGCCTGCAGGTTTTCGAGCGCGGCATAGCCAAGGTCGCCGGTAATAAAAATCAGATCATCCCGGTTTGCTAAGTTGTTTTCTATATATCCGGAAAAGTGTTTTCTCATTTTAAATTCAGATTGTAAGGGTTATTGGTCATTGGGCTGAAAATACCTTGTGTTGATTTCGTTTTGGGCCTGTAAGTATTGTTGTTCGTTCATGGGCAGGTAGTGCCAGTCCAGTTTGTTTTCCATGTAACTTATGCCCTTTCCTTTTACGGTGTTGGCTATGATCACTTTGGGTTTGCCATTTTTACGGGTGAGCAGTTCATTCTTTGTTTCCACCAGTTGTTTAATGTCATGGCCATCGGCGATTTTAACATCGAAGCCCATTGCTTCCCACAAGTGGGGGGCGGCGGTATCGCCAATGACTTTATCGGTATTTCCAAAGCCCTGAAGACCGTTGCGGTCTATAACTACAAGCAGGTTATCGAGTTTATTAGCTACCGCAAAGTGGCAGGCTTCCCAGGTAGTGCCCTCGTTGGTTTCGCCATCGCTCATGAGCACGTAACTAATGTTGGTGTTGTTTTTTATTTGTGCCGCCTTTGCTATGCCGGCAGCCAATGGCAGGCCGTGACCCAGTGAGCCTGTAGCAAAGGGGATGGAGGCATATTTAAGAGGTGCAGGGTGTGCAGGGAGGTCGGTGCCATTTTTATAGAAAGTGGGCATATCGGCATCGGGTATGTCGCCGGAGTCATTCATTATGGTGTACAATGCTGATGCGGCATGGCCTTTAGACAGAATAAAAGTGTCGCCCGGATTTTTGTATTTCCAGATGGCAATCATGAGGTCAATGCAGCTTAGGGAGCAGCCAATGTGCCCGGAGTTGGCATTATAATGCATCTCCAGGATTTTGGTGCGCAGTGTACCTTGTAAGGTAATTGGTTTCATATGCTTTCTGTTGTAGTTTATTGCAGCAAATCCAATACAAATTACACTTTTATTTTAAAATGTGCAGGAATGGCGCTGTAGTAGCAGGGACAAAGGTAAATGACCTGCAAGACTTTTACGGGGTGTGGGGAAATAAGTTGGGGAGTGGGTGTTTTGGCGGGTGTAGCAAACGCCGTGCCGCATGATCCTTCCCGATGTAAAATCGGGACGGGCTGTTGCAAACGGGGATCAGGTTGATGTTGGTGCGGCGCAGGGGTTGGGTGTTTCAATTGCTTTTTGGATACTGTGGAGACGGAAGCATTCCGTCTGTACGTGGGGTGTGGGGCAGTGCGGGCGGAGGCTTACGCAGAATGGGGGTGACGGGAAAATGGTTTGGTTTTCTTATTTTTGTAATAAATGTTGTCACATGATACCCGACATAAAATTGAAGATATCATTTCAGGAGCTGTCCTTGAGGGGCAGCAGGGTTATTGCACAGCAATCAGAAACGCCCTTTGCAGTCGCTTTGGAACAAGTGAAACGGTTAAAAAAGACTTCGAAAGTAAATCAATCATCAAAGAAGAGCAGGCCAGATTTATAGCGGAATATTGCGGCGAACACGGATTGTGGTATGAGAGCCGGCCCGGCGAAGACCGTTATCTGACGAGGGGAGGAGAAGCAAGTGTTTATCTGGCCGATGATAACAGGCAGGTAATAAAGCTGAATGATGCCATATATTATGCCACTTGGGTTGAGTTTTTCAATAGTATCTTATTGCATAATGTGTTGTTTGAAAATACTGCGTATGAATTGCTCGGTTTCGTGATAGAAGGGGGTGTTTTATTCGCCGTTTTGCAGCAACCTTTTATTTATTCTGATTCGCTGGCTGAATTAGGGGATATCCGAAAGATGCTTGAATTCAATGGATTCACTAACACCCGCAGAAACGATTATTATCATACAGAACTTGGACTGATACTGGAAGATATGCACGATGAAAACGTAATAGTTAATTCGGAAACATTATTTTTTATTGATTCGGTATTTTATGTTTCCAGGATAGATTCTTAGATCGACTTTTTTACTGGTTTACAACCTTCTGTGTTAGCAACGTGGTTTATTTTTTGCCTGCTGTGGAGATGGAAGCATTCCGTCTGTATGTGGGGTGTGGGGTAGTGCGGGCGGAGGCTATGGGCTATTGCGAGTGTATTTTGACGGACGTTGCAAACGCTGTGCCGCATGATTCTTCCCAATGTAAAATCGGGACGGGCGTAGCAAACGAGGACCAGGTTGATGTTGGCGGCGTGCCGCAGGGGTTGGTTTTTTGCGGTTTTAGAAGTCGGTGCCGAGTGCGATGTAGATGATAGGTTTTTTGGCGCCTTCGATGTTCCAGGCGGCATCGAGGCGGACGAAGTAACCGAAGAGGGTGGTTCTGAGGCCGGCACCGTAGCCGAGTTCAAGGCCGGCATTATTGGGCACTGAAACCTGCAGGAACACGTTGTTGTAGGGTGAGCCGCCGAGCCCACCGGGTTGCGGATAGCTGTAGGTGGCTGAAAGGTTATCGCCTGATGGAAGGAAGCCATGCCATGCTGAACCTGCATCTATGAATGCAACACCCTGCAGGTCTTTAAGTATGGACGACTGTATGGGGCGGTGAATGAATGAGGTGAGCGGCACGCGGGCTTCGGTATTGAGCACCGCAAAGTTGTTGCCATTAAGGGAGTTTTGCTGGTAGCCCCTCATGCTGGTGGCGAGGGCCATAAAACCATAGCTGCCCTGTGCTGGTGGCGTATTGGCAGTTTGTGCGCTGATCCAGTTATCGACACCGCCAAGCTGGTATTGTACCTGTGCAGTACCATCGGAGTGCGCATAGGCGAAGCGGGTAGCCCAGATGACGTTTTTATAGATTTTCTGATAGGTGCGGAAATCGAGCCCAATGTTGTAACAACTGAAGTTTGAGCCGTTCAGCTGGTCCATGTATTCGGCGTAAACTTTGTAGCGTGTTCCCTTCCTTATGTTTAATATCGGACTTATGGTGTTGTCGAACACGTACTCGGCACGGTTGAGTGTCCAGTACTGATTGGTGTTTTGAATTTCGTAGCTGAGGCTTATCGTATCCTGTGCTTTTTGGACAAGTCTGTCTTGCCGTAAGGCGGTCTGGAATTTGAAGCTGCGGAGGCGGTCGAAAGGATAGCTGATTTCGCCCTGCACCATGGTTGTGATGTTTTTAAACAGTTGTGGCAGGGTGTTGAGGTAGTTGCCCTGGTTATCGAAATAGGCAACATTTTCGTAGTTCTTCGATTCTGTGCGGAGGGCCAGAATGCTCCAGTCGAGTCTTTTTTTGGTGTTTTTATACTGCAGGAAGTAGGCAGAGCTGGAAAGATCGAGTGGGAGCTGGAAGCCGGCAGTGATTTTGTAGTCTTCCATGAGCTCATTGAAATTGATGGTAATCAGCGCGCTCAGTGATGGGTTTTGGTACTGGCCTCCGTTGTTGCCGTAGGACTGGTACTGCGAGAAGAGGATACTGTTATCTAACCGTGCATTGAACATGTCAGGCTTAAAGCTGCGCCTGTAGTTGCCGGGCTTCATTTTAAGGTAGGCACTGTCTGTGATAACCGCCAGCAGGGAGCTATCGGCCTCCGGGTTTTCTGCGGTAGCCGCAGTGGGCTCGTTCGATTTGTTTTTCTTTTTGCCTGAGTTTGAGCTGGTGTTATCGTCAGCAAATTCGGTCTGGAACTCGCTGCCTGATTTTACTTCGGGGTCGTTTTTGCTGCTGAATACACTGTGGCGGCTACCACCCCTGGCATGGTGGGTGTGCACCTCGGCCGGGCGATCGGCACCTTGGGGTTCTTCTTTTTCTATGGAGAGTAAGGTAGGTACCAGTTTTTTAGGCTGGGTACTGTCATCGGGCATTTGCAGTGGGTGGAAGTACACCATGTATTTGTCCTTAATCTGTATCACATCAGCCACTTCGCTTACTGCGAGGTTATACTGGTGGCTTATGATGCTGGTGTTGTAGTTGGTAACAGGCAAGGAGTAGGCACTGTCCATATTTTTGCGATCGCGGGCGAACATGACCACATACTTATTGGAAATACCATTGCCGTCATACAGGTAAGCAAAGTTATCTGCACCGTACTGTATAGGCTGGCTGATGTGGCCGGTTTTAATATCGGAACATTGCAGCAGTTCAGTTCTTTGTGTTGTTGTGTTGTAGAAGTACACATTCATAGGGCCGGTAGGCAGTTCATTTACTCCCTGTGGCACTATCATGTTGGGTTTAGGCCTGTTTGACAAGAATAGAATTCCTTTACGGGAGCCACCACTCACGAAAACAGGGTCTATATCGTCCCATGCATCATCGGTAATGTTGGTCATTTTTGACCCCTTGATGGTGAACTGGTACAGGTCGGTCTGGCTTTTTTTGATGGCAGAGAGTACTAGTTTATCATCGTCCTGCATAAAGGTCATACCAAGTACGCGGTCAAAACGATTTGGAGGAATGACGAAGTTTTCGATTCGGTTTTTCTGGGAGTTGTAGATGCGCAATAGTGTTTTGCGGCCTACTTTATACATAATTGCGAGCTTGTTGCCGGCGCTGGACCATGCCATTAAGGGGTAGTTGGGGTCAATTTCATCAGAGAGGTCTTTCTGGCCTCCTTCAAGCAGCGTGGTCTGGGTTTGTTCTTTTTGGGTCTTTTGCAGATAGATGGTGTATTGTCCGTCTTTCCAGGCAGTATAGGCTATTTCTGAGCCTCGTGGAGATACCTTTATGTTGCGTATTATTTTGTCGTCTTTTGGCACTTTCAGGGAAATGAGGCCACGGGTGCTATCGGGCATTTCCTGATTTTTGAGGTCGAGTGCATAGTTGGTTTTATAGAAAGTCATGCAGGAATCATAGGCCTTGGTCACTTTAATGCCGAGGTATTCTTTATCCTTCATTGTTTTGTTGATGCTTGCTTTTTTTTGCATTGCGGCCAGGAGACTTTTCATTTTTTCTGTGCCGTACTGTTCGTTTATGAACTTCCAAAACGCCTTGCCTGCGAGTTCGGGATATTGTTCGGAAAATTCGTGGAAGCCATCGTCGGGGCGGGCATCGAGCAGGCGTTTCCATTCGCTATTGGCTTCGGG
>CAILMA010000195.1 GCA_903835145.1 uncultured Bacteroidota bacterium | reverse complement strand
CCACAAGATGTGAAAATAGATGCTGCGGGGAATATGTTTATAGCAGATTTTGGCAATCACAGGATCAGGAAAATAAACACCTCAGGTATAGTATCGACTATAGGCGGTGGTGGCACTGGCGGTGATGGCGGGCCGGCAACGGACGCGTATGTTCAATACCCTCAGAACCTGGTACTTGATGCGAGCGGGAATATCTACTATACTTCCTGCTACATACAGAGAGTAAGAAAAATAAACACATCGGGCATTTTAAGCACTGTGTCAGGCACCGACACCTTTGGGTTTCGTGGCGACGGAGGGGCAGCGACTGGGGCGTTACTTTGCAATCCCGGCGGCGTAGCCATTGATGCCAGTGGCAATATACTTGTGGCTGACGCTTACAACAACCGGGTGCGGAAGATTAATTCATCGGGCAACATTACGACTATTGCAGGCGGCGGCACTACGGGCAGCGGCGATGGCGGAAGGGCGGCAGTAGCACAACTTGACCGACCAGAAGCGATGGTACGCGACCGAACCGGTAACCTTTATATTGCAGTTGCAGGCACCTACCAAATCAAAAAAATAGACACTGCAGGCATCATTACATTGTATGCCGGGAACGGGTTACAGGGATATAGCGGAGATGGAGGGCCAGCGACAGCGGCTCAATTTTCTGTGATTTTTGGCCTTGCATTAGACACTGCAGGAAACCTGTATTTATCGGATGGTTTTAACTACAGGATCAGGAAAATAGCGACGACGGGAATAGTAACAACAATAGCCGGGGACGGCATAAATAACTACAGTGGGGACGGCGGACCCGCGACAGATGCGGAGGTGCCTGCGACTTACGGTATTGCTGCAGACCGCTCTGGCAACTTATTCCTTTCAGATTTATCGAGTTTCAAGGTAAGGAAGATCAATGCTTCCGGCATTATTACGACTTATGTCGGGACAGGAACATTCGGGTTTACCGGAGATGGAGGGCCAGCAACTGCAGCAACTATGTCCGGCATACCGGGGATAGGCACTGACTGGGCGGGCAACCTTTATATTGTTGACAATGGGAATGAGCGGATAAGGAAAATATCTACATCGGGTATTATTACCACTATCGCGGGCACGGGAGTGCAGGGATTCAGCGGGGATGGAGGGCCAGCTACATCAGCGCGAATAAGCGCTCCTCAGCAACTTACACCCGATAGCGCCGGCAACGTGTTCCTGGCCGATAACGAGCGGATACGAAAAATATCGCGCACGGGCATAATAACAACCTACGCTGGAAACGGAAGCTCGGGAATAAGTGGTGATGGCGGCCCTGCAACCAATGCTGGACTGGGCGGCTTTGACTATGGCACTGGTGTATTTAGCATGGTGGTAGATGACAGCGGCAATGTACTGCTAACTGATGGCGCTTACATAAGAAGAATAAGTACCTGCACGCCTAATATCTCCCCTATTTCTGGCCCAACAAGCGTTTGCATAGGTGGAACGATAACACTAACTGACACCACCACAGGAGGAATTTGGGTGAGCCGCAGACCTGATATTGGAGCCATAACCAGTGGCGGCGCACTAACAGGCATGGGCCGTGGAACCGATACAATACTCTACGTAAAAACGGTGACTTGTGGGGTAAATACTGCGATGTATGTAGTGAACGTGGGCACATACCCGAGTGCAGGCAGCGTGACCGGTGCGGACACAGTGTGCCCGGCAGGAGGAACGACTGCACTCAGCAGCACCGTAGCTGGCGGCAGCTGGAGGTCGCTGAGCACGGCAACAGCGACCGTAAGTACAACAGGGGTAGTAACGGGAGTTGTAACGGGAACGGATACGATTGTTTACACTGTAAGCGATGCGTGTGGTTCAGCATCGACCCATTATGTAATGCGGGTATTACCGGCAACCACTGCGGGAACGATAACGGGCGGGGCACCAGTTTGCGCTGGTGGGGGCACTACCCTGTTTTCAGATACTCTTGCATCGGGTACATGGAGCTCAGCTGACACGCTGACGGCAACGGTTGGTGCGGGCGGACTTGTGACCGGACTAACTACCGGAAGCACTATTATCTCTTATACGGTTACCGGGGTGTGTGGCAGTGCAACGGCAACGCAGACCATAAATGTTGTGACCACCCCGACTCCCGGCACTATATCGGGCACAAGCAGCCTGTGTTCAGGCACTACGGCATCTTTTTCCATAAGCGGAGCATCAACAGGCGGTAGCTGGAGCTCTTACAATACCGGCATTGCAACGGTAAGCACAGGCGGAGTGGTAGGTGGGGTTGCACCCGGAATTGACACCATAAAGTACACAAGCACAAATGCCTGTGGCAGCAGCTATGCAGCCCGTGCAGTAACGATTCAAAACCGGCCTGATGCTGGTGTGATAACCGGCCCAACTACTGTATGCCTCGGTGTTACGGACACTTTTGCCAACGCATCTCCGGGCGGTACCTGGCATGCAACCAATTCTTCGGTCTATTTGTCTGGCAATTTAGCAACCGGTATGCACCTTGGCGCTGATACGCTCCGGTATTCGGTGAGCAACAGTTGTGGCACAGCAACTACCACGCGGGCCATAGTGGTGCAGAACATACAGTACCCAGGTACCATAACGGGTCCGAATCATTTTTGTGCCGGAGACCTGATAACTCTGACCGACTCCATACCCGGTGGTACATGGAGCAGCAGTGATACCATTGCTCATGTGACAGCGGGTGTGGTGAGTGGTACCGGAGGCGGTGTTGCTATTATTTCTTATTCCTTCAACAATGCATGCGGCACAACTGCTGCACGAAAAGCTGTGCGCGTAGATGCCATGGTGACACCACGTGTTACGATACATATAGTGCATGATACAACCTGGTATCCGGGGGAGATCATTGCTTTTGATGCAGAACCTACCTATGGCGGTTCTGTGCCGCAATACCAGTGGTACTTTAACGGAGCGGCAGTGCCGGGCGCTACTACCAATGCCTGGTCTTACACTACTTATTTTGAAGAAACAGTGTATTGTGTGCTGGTTAGCAATCTGGAGTGCATTTCCAAAACTACAGACACGAGTAATGTTGTGACGATTCACCCAATAAACCTACAGGTGAACAACGCTGTAGCGGCTACAGCGGTGCGTCTTTTCCCTTGTCCGAATGACGGGAATTTTCTGCTTAGCGGCACGTTTGCCGGCGGCATGGATGAGGAATACCAGTACAGCATCATCAATGCTCTGGGTCAGGTTATGGAACAGCACACAGGCACTACGAAAAACGGCATGTTGCAGGAAGCTATAAGGCTGGATGGTGGGGTGCCTGCGGGCAGTTATCTGCTTCGGCTGCAGACGAGAACTGGCAGCGAGGTGTTTCCGTTTGTGCTTGTGAGGTAGGGAGTTGTCTGAATTAGGATCCGCCACGGCGAGACAGGTTTTGAGGATTAAGCATAAAATCAGGTCACTATTTGGCAAAATATTTCAACGCAAAGTTCGCAAAGCAAAGCGCAAAGAAGGCGCAAAGGATGTCTTGTGTCTTTGCGTACTTTTTTTGAGATCGAAATGAAACAAAAATTAAATGAATCTTTGCCTTCTTTGCGTACCCTTTGTGCCTTCTTTGCGGTTAACCTTTTTCGTTCTGGCGTGTCCAGATTAGGAGTTAGGAGTTTTTAGTGTGTTTAGTCTTTTGATTTGGCGTCGAAGAGTTGGTCTTTGGGGACGGATTTTACCTTGCTTTTATCGGCAAGGGTGCGGGCAATTGCACCGTAAGGGGCTACAACAATTTGCTCGTTTTCTTTAAGTCCGTCGGTGATCTGGAGGTAGGTGTTGTCCTGAAGTCCGGTTTTTACATCTCGGAGGTTTACTGTCTTTGTTTTTTCATCGTAAACAAATACTACCTGGCGTATACCTTCGGTGGTTTTGTTTTCGGTGTTTTTCTTCTTCATACTATCAGACCAGTCGCGGGTTGTAACGGCATTAACGGGTACTGAAAGAATGTTATCCTGACGGTTGGTTTGTATTTCTACTGAGGATGACATGCCGGGCTTGAAGGGGAATTTCCCTTTCGGCAGGTTGGCTGCAATATCGGCATAGCTTGCCGGGAGGATAAGGATATGAACGGTATAGTTGGTAACCTGATCGCTGGAGGTGGTAGAGGTTGTTGATTTAGAGCTTACGGCAATTTTGGAAACTATTCCGGTGAATTTGCGGTTGCGGTAGGCGTCGGTTTCTACCATGGTGGTATCGCCTATTTTCACCTTGGTGATGTCGGTTTCACTCACATCTACTCTTACTTCAAGCCGGCTCATATCGGCAATGGTGAGCATTTCGGTGCCTGCATATTGTGCGGTACCTACCACGCGCTCGCCTTTCTTTACGTTGAGCTGGGAGATGATGCCTGATGTTGGGGCTACGATGGTTGTTTTGAGGAGGTTTTCTTTTGCCTGATCGAGGTAAGCCTGAGCACCCTTGACGCCATATTCGCCGCCTGAAGTGCTGGCTTTAGCGGCATCGAGCGCTGCGAGTGCAGACTGGTAAGATGATTCACTCTGCTCAAATTCGAGCGCCGAAATGACTTTATCCTGATAGAGTTTCTTGTTGCGTTCGTAGGTTGATTTTGCGAGTTTGTATTGCGCCTCAGCCTGCGCCATCATTTGCTTTGCATTGGAAGAACTGGCGCGGGTTTGCTCTACTGTTGCCTCTTGCTGGCTCACCATTGATGAGTAGATGGCCGGGTTTATTTTTACGAGTATGTCGCCTTTTTTAACGCTGTCGCCCTCCTGTAGGTCCAGCATCGTAATTTCTCCGCTTACCTCGGGGCTAATCTTCACTTCGGTTTCGGGGTAAATTTTACCGGTAGCCGTAACCACTTCGGTGATGGTGTGGCGACCGGCTTTTTCAACTGCAATAGTGGTGAGGTCGCCATCGCCCATTGACTTAGTGATGACAACAAATATGATTAAAACGACGATACCGGATAGTGTGATCCACCAAGCCGCTTTGGATTTTTTTTCAGTTTGGTTGTACGAACCCTTTGCTGATGGCATTTTATTAACTCCGGACATATGAATCGTTTATAAAATCTAAGATGCTCAAATTTCTACAAAAATATTACTTTGCCGTATTAATGAATGCAGTTTCGGAAAAGATTTATTTTTAATAAAAATCGGGCAGCACCACCCCATAATAATTGCGTTCCCGTAAAGCGCGGCCGATCACCTGAAAAAAAGACTTCCTGTTTACCGGCGCAGGACGATTCGGAAGGTAGTCCCTTTACCAATCTCGCTTTGCTTTACAAATATAGAGCCGTGGTGGTACTTTTCTATGATGCGCCGTGAAAGTGAAAGACCGAGCCCCCACCCTCTTTTCTTGGTGGTAAAGCCAGGTGTGAAGATGCGTTTTACTTCGTGCTTGGGGATACCTTTGCCGGTATCCTGCACATCTATTAATACCTGCTGCGGCAGGTTGGCGACCATGATATTGATCTCACCTTTACCCTCCATAGCATCCAGCGCATTGCGGATGAGGTTTTCCATCACCCAGTCGAATAAGGGCCCGCTGATGTTAATTGGGATTTCCGGGTCTTTGATATGCAGTGTGATTGCGACGCGCAATGGTGAGCGCTTCTGCATGTAGGCAACGATATTGAGCAGGCGCGTTACGAGGTTTTCTTCTTCGAGTCGTGGCTCGCTGCCCACCTTGCTGAACCTGTCGGCGACCAATTTGAGCCTATCCAGGTCTTTCTGCATTTCAGATGCGGCTTCGCTTTCGGGGTCGCTTTCTCTGAGCAATTCCAGCCAGCCCTCCATTGAGCTAAGTGGGGTGCCCAGCTGATGGGCAGTTTCTTTAGAGAGCCCAACCCATACCTGATTTTGAAGCGAACGGTAGGAAGCGGTAAGTGCCAGCAAAACTACCGCCAGGAAAACGATAATAATGGTAAGCTGCACATAGGGAAAATATTTTAGCTGTGTGAGCAGGTAGGTATCGCCATAATAAATGAACGCCTGACCGGTGCCCCAGTCCACCACAATAGCAGGGTGTTCTTTTTTAAATTCCTTTAATTTTTCCTCGATGAGGCGCTTAGGATTCTGGGTTATTGTGGTATCGATGTTGTTGAAGCTGGCAATCTCACCCTTCTCATTGGTTAATATGAGGGGAATCGTTTTGTTCTCGGAAATTCTATTCCATGCGAAGTCGACTTCTTTTTCGTTCGTGCTTTTGCTTATTATTTTATAGGCATCAGCTACATGCTGCATCTTCCTGCTCTCTTCATCGGCAAGCTTTTGTGCAAGTGTGCTGGTGTAAAAGAGCGATGCGCCGACGATGAAGACAGCAGTAAAGGCTAAAATTGTATTCCTGTTTATGTACTTACCCATGTGTACTATAGTGTTTGGACCGGCATAGTGGAGCAGTGTTTATGATTTGCTGCTGCTTGCGGCCCCCCTGCAACAAATATACTTATTGTGGAGGCAATGAATGCTTTTGAAAAGGTTAAGGAACGTTAGGGAGATGCAAAAAAAATAAACTTTTGAGTCGAAAGGCATTATACTGGTCAAAAAATGCGCGAAGAATACCGGGAAACCAAGTCTTTTAAGATTGCACCTGGATTACATTAAATAACTCAACATATTTTTCGCACCCATTTATTTTTCGTGTTTCCCGTCCGTTCCGCCCCGAAAACGGCAAGTCAATAAAATTATTATGATTTTGAACGAAATCCTATTATTTTTGCGAAGGAAATTTTCAATACTTCATGAATACTGATCAGAATACACAGGATTTAGAGCTGGATAACCAGGCAGATATAGAGCTAAATAAGCCTTCAAAGTCACGTTTTTTATTCCTTCTTGGCTTTTTTGGATTTTTCATCTTTGCATGGGCAGGATGTTACAATCTTTATGAACATGGCTATAAAAAGAATGATAATATTACTGTGCCATCCAGTACATCATACGAACCTACCTACAAATAAGGTGAATTAATGGCGTGCGGTAAAAATTACCGGCATTGCCTGATAGTTTGCTTTGAATTTTGAATTTTGGCTTTGAATTTATCTTATGATTGTATGCCATGAAGATACTGCTGTTGTAATATTAAGCTACAACGGCACGAAGTGGCATGAGTTGTTTTTGCCAAAAATAGTAGAACAGGCCCATACCGGGTACGAAGTGATAGTGGTAGATAATGCATCGACCGACGAAACACTTAATTATGTTCAAACCAATTTCCCCTCTGTAAAAACCCTGAGTATCGACATAAACCGTGGCTTCGCCAATGGATATTATGAAGCGCTCAAGCGGGTAAAAGCCAAGTATTACGTATTGCTCAGTGCTGATTTTGAAGTGACTGAAGGATGGTTTGCCCCACTGCACACGGCTATGGAGCGCGACCCGATGCTGGCGGGTTGCCAGCCCAAAATACGGTACTGGCGCGATAAAGAATATTTTGAGTATGCTGGCGCCGGCGGTGCTTTTATGGATAACTATGGTTATCTGTTTTGCCGCGGGCGTATCTTTTTCGACCTGGAAAAAGACAATGGCCAGTACAATGACAACATAGAAGTTTTCTGGGCATCGGGCGGATGCCTGTTTGTGCGTGCAGACCTGTATCACAAAGTTGGTGGGCTTGATCATGATTTTTATGCCCATATGGAAGAGGTGGACCTCTGCTGGCGCCTAAAAAATGCCGGCTACAAGATTGGCTATATAGGCTCATCGGTAGTTTATCATGTGGGGGGTAGTGTAATAAGTTACGGCAGCCCGCAGAAACTCTACTATAACTTTCGCAACAACCTTATACTGCTCATAAAAAATGAAAAAGGCAGGAAGTTGCTGTGGTTGTTCCCGCTGCGGTTGATGCTTGATGGCGTTGCTGGGGCACGGCTCCTTACCAAGGGCGAATTCAGACAGACTTACACCATTATTAAGGCACATTTTCATTTTTATGGACAGATAGGTAAATGGCTGAAGCGCAGAAGTGAATGTAAAAAACTCATCACAACACGTAATGAAACGGGCATATATAAAAGAAGTATCATCCTCGATTACTTCTTAAGAAAACGCAAGCTTTTTACTGACCTTGACTGGCAGCCCCGTAAACTTGACTAAAAAAATTTTGTTAAAACAGACGGATTGCGTGCCTCCAATAATGCGTTCGAACCGAGTATTTTTTTTTGCTGCATGCCGACTTTAATTTGACAATCAATTCCTTTTGCTAACAAACTTTTTTAATATACTTGTTTTGGACTTTGTACGGCAAATTCATGTAACTTTATTGACCTATTCAAACGTTTTTTTAAAAAGAACATTATCAACAATTTGTAAATTAAATATAAATGTTTGTAGTGAGCCAAGATGAACAAGTTGAAAGTGTAATCTGCTTAGTGAAAATGAGGGAGTTGTTCTAAAAAATATACCCATGAGCACCCGCCTTTTGATGCTGTCCTTGTTTTTTTTCCTATCATTTGGGACGGGGGTGGTGCATGCTCAAATTCACGCGGGTCTATCCGTGAGCAGCCGATCGGGTTGTCCACCACTTGTTACCCATTTCAGTGATTTATCTTCGGGCAGGCCGGTGCGGTGGCACTGGGTTTTTGATGATTTGAGTCCTGCTGACACATCGAACCTTGCGAACCCAAACTGGATATATACAACACCCGGCGATTACAACGTGAAACTCGTAGTAACTGACGGCACTGGTGCCCGCGACTCTGTGACCATGACCTCTGAGATTCACATCGCACCCCGCCCGGTAGTAAGATTCACGGCAAGTGACACCATTTTATCTTGCCCGCCACAAACCATCAGTTTCACCAATCAATCAGACACCGGTGCATGTTCGCCTTATTGGACATGGCTTATTGACTCGGCTTTTTATCATACCCATGATGCGTCATATACTTTTGTGACTCCGGGCTATTACACTATTTCGCTGCAGGAGACCGACTCCTGCGGGTGTACCGGATCGCTTGTAAAGACAGCCTACGTAAAGATTGACTCATTCCCCGTGATCTGCTACAATACCCGCGACTCAGTTCCCTGTTTTTATCCGGCTACTGTATGTTTTAATAACTGCACGTCAGGGGGCGCCACTTACCTGTGGCACTTTGGAGATGGCGCTACGGATACCAGCCTTGCGCCCTGCCATATCTATACGACCTGGGGCAACTTTACCGATACGCTTACGGCCTCATCAGTGGCGGGTTGTGCCTCTTCTGTTATAAAACCCAGTGACATTCGCATCGGCAGCACGATAGTGAACATTTTGACATTCCCTACCCACCCCTGTGTAGGCACGCCGGTGATTTGCTACGATACAATTGTATCTACAACCCACCATTACTGGCGTTTTTCAGCTTACCGCAGGTATCAGGAAAGCTATGCGGACTCGCCCACATTTTCCGTTGACACGCTGGAAACTTACACTTTATCCGATTCGCTTTGGAATGATTATGGCTGCACGGTACTCAGCAGCAGGACCGTAAATGTTGACTCTACTCCCAATATTACTATAGTTGCGGATAACTTTTACCGGTGCAGCCCCAATGACACTGCAACATTCACCGTACTGACTACCGACACCTCTGGCCTTGTAAGCTATATGTGGGAATTCGGAGACCCAGGCACCGGGCTGCTGGACACATCGACAGCTGCCGACCCTACCCATATCTACAGTGCTACGGGCTTTTTTACACCAACTGTGCAAATAACTGACGGGGCCGGTTGCATTGCCACTGAAAGTGCAGCGGGTTACGTAACGATTTACCCCACCTATGATACAATGACTTTGTCCATAGATTCCGGGTGTGCACCGATGTTTGTTATCTATAAAAGTCTGATTGTGCCACTTGAGCCCCACATCAATGATTCCATATCATTCGGGGATGGGACTCCCTATGGCACTACAGATTCGGGCTCCCATGTTTTTACGCATTCAGGACACTTCAGGGTCACGCATTATTACCACTTCCCGTCGGGTTGTTCTGATAGTTCGTCGGCTATTGTGCGCGTGGGTAACCATCCACATTTTATTACTTCTGTGGCACCAGACTCGGCATGCCCGCGTGCTATGGATACTTTCAAGGCGCATTGCAGTGACTGTACATTCAGTTACTGGGCAACACCTGATGGGATTATGTACAGCCGTCGCGATACTACGACAATTGGTTTCGGAATGCCGGGGCCTGACAAACTTGTCTTCTGCGCTGTGGATAGTGGCTGCCTGGACACGCAATCGACCTATATACAAATTAAACAGCCCTGGGGTGCCATTATACCCTCACTTGTAACCTGCGATGATTATTTGACGGTGCATTTTTCGGTGGATTCGATGGCTGATGTTTTTTTATGGGATTTTGGTGACGGGGTGACTTCCACGCGGCGAAGCCCTATTCACACGTATGCGCATGCAGGTTTCTATGATGTAACAGTGTTTGACAGCTCATCGGCTAATGGCTGTTCCAACGGTGGCACAAGGATTATTCCTGTGTTTCCTTTTCCAAGACATTTATATCCCGACGACACATCAATATGCCCTTACTCGCTGGTGAATTTTGATTTGCCTTATAAAATGTACTGCACCTTCTTTTTTGGCGATGGCGACTCGCTGAGCTTGTTTTCTGGGTCTGATTCAATGGCTACACATTTGTATCTCTATCCTGGCCGGTTCGATGTCACCATTCGGCTCACTAATTTCTGGCAGTGCAATGATACGATATATGAACCCGGCATTGTAAACGTAGAGCAACCGGGTGGGGGGCTCAGTGCGAACCCGCCGGTAGGCTGCGACCCTCTTACAGTAGTACTGCGTGATAGCAATGCTGCGATTACGGGAATCCCTATCGTTAAACGACGGTGGCAACCAGGGTACAGCTTTGGTTATGGTTACCCTTCGTTCCCGGGACTGGGGGCTGATACAACATTTACTTATACCGAGGGGCACTATGTAGTTGTGATGTATGACACCGATGCCAATGGTTGCACATCAATTGACTACACAAGCATAAATGTGGTAAAACCGCATGCATTTTTTACATCTCCCTACAATGTCGGGTGTATTGATAAGCCTATTCCGTTCTTCGATACCAATACGCATGTGCGGTACACCTGGTATTTTGGCGACGGCTCAGCACCCGACACTATCCAAAACCCGGTGCACATCTATACTGCAAATGGCAGCTATACGGACAGTGTAGTAATAGTGACACTTGGCGGCGGCGCATACCCGGCCGGCTGCATTGATACCCTGATACGGCCGAACTACACGGTTATAAGCGATACGAGCATTGGTATTGGTTTTATACTAAGTGACTCTTTTGCCAGTTGCCCACCGCTCATCACGCTCGCCACCAACACCACTTACCCCACAAGTGGTATATATTACCAATGGAAGTTTGGGTTCGACTCTACAACTATTGACTACACACTTGCCAACGCTACACCTGTTTATAT
>CAILMA010000194.1 GCA_903835145.1 uncultured Bacteroidota bacterium | reverse complement strand
TCATAAGTGATGAATTGTTGTATGTAAAATAATTTTCTGTAAAATTCGGTTCCGTTATTTGAAGGAATAATAGGTGGCTTTGTTAATGCCTAAAGCGAAAAATTAGGTCGCAAGTTGGCAAACTATTTAAGCCTAAAGTTCGCAAAACAATGCGCAAAGTATATTATGTTTCTTTGCGTAGTTTTTGAAACCGCTATGAAATCAAAAAATAAATGAATCTTTGCTCCTTCTTTGCGTATCCTTTGTGTGCTTTGCGGTTAACCTTTTTGGTTTCGGTTTGTCCAGCTTAGAGTTATTTTAAAGAAAAATCGAAAAAACAATAGTAATGGCTTTATTTCGTATCAACTTTGAACTAAATTTGCTTCATGGATTATCTGGAAATTACACAGGACGACTTATTTGATTTGGGATTTGAACCATTGGTAACCGAAAATTCTAAATCTATAGACTACGAACATAAAGAACTTGGTATTAAGTTGTGGAAAGGAATGTTTAATCCTGACCCAAAATCAAGATTCTGGAAAATGGGATATGGAAAAGAAAAAGTGCAGTTCGAAAGTCTGGAGCAGTTGAAGGAATTCATGGAAGAACGCGCCAAAGAAATGAAATAATATTCTTCAAATAAAATTAAATATCCCTGCAAGGTGTCCATCAGGCTACCTTGCAGGGATATTTTTATGCTTGTTATTTTACGTCTATGAAGCTTTGCCAGCCTCCAAGAACAATGACTTGGAAAATGGACCAAGCCCCTATAGGCAAGCTCACCTGAATTCAATTTGTCTAATACACTTCTGCTAATCGTGATCCCTTTCTTTCTCTATTCTGCCACGGCGCATAGGGTTAGCGGTATTTGCTGCGTATTCCCCACGTTGGTTTATAAGGTCAATACACTGATATACTGCTTCTCTGAATGACGCAGGGTCAGCGAGATTTTTACCGGCGATATTAAATGCTGTGCCATGGTCTGGCGATGTCCTGATAACAGGTAATCCTGCAGTGTAATTTACCCCTTCGCCTTGGGCTATGGTTTTAAAAGCAACAAGACCTTGATCATGGTACATAGCGAGTATAGCATGGAACTCACTATAGGTATCCCGTGCAAAGAACGAATCTGCACTGTATGGCCCGAATGTTAAGTTGCCCGCCTGCCTTTGCTGGTCAATTACAGGCTTAATAATGGTCAATTCTTCATTTCCTATCAGCCCTTCGTCACCCGCATGTGGGTTAAGCCCTAATACTGCTATTTTAGGTTTATCTATCCCAAAATCCTTTATGAGCGTTTCTTTAAGAATGGCAAGTTTCGATAAAATGGCTTCCTTGGTAATTGCAGCTGCAACCTTTGCAATCGGTATATGCTCGGTAACGAGAGCAACTCGGAAGTTGCCGTTAAACAAAAGCATAACCACATCCTTGGCTCCAAATTTCTCTTTAAAATAAGGTGTGTGACCTGTGTAGGGGAAGTCGGGCATGTTGGTGTTGCTCTTGTGTATAGGGGCGGTCACCAGCCCGTCCAGTTCGCCATCTTTCAGGCACTGGGTGGCTACCATCAAAGACCGGATGGCATACTTGCCACCGGCTTCTGTGAGTACTCCCGGTTGCAACGGCACTTCATCTTCCCAGCAGTTAAAAATATTTATTTGCTTCGGATTGAGCTTCGTCATATCCTTAGTACTGGTGAAGTTGAATGTATGCTCCGGGGTTATACGCCGGTAGTAGTTAATAACCTTATTTGATGCGAAAATTACCGGAGTGCATAATTCCAGCATTCTATTGTCAGAAAATGTTTTTATAATTACTTCCAGGCCTATCCCGTTAAGGTCGCCCGTAGTAATCCCTATTATCGGTTTTTCCAGATTTGTCTGCATGTTGTTGGTTTCGTTTTTTTATTTGAGGAAACACAACATTTTGTCGGCCCTCATTTTTTCAACATATCGCCATGCGATGATGTCAATTTACTGGTTATTTTATTAGTTAGTTGCCCTGTTAGCAATTTGAAAGTAGTCAAATAACTTTCTACGGCCTTCAACGCAACTAAATATACATGCTTTCCGGCTATTACCATGTACTTCATACAATCGCCGGCCTCATTGGTTCGTTAGTTACTTAAGATTTGCCCATGTTGCTCACGAAATCAAGCAACATCCTCAATCCGAAAGCTGTGCCACCAACAGGGAAATAGCCCTTGCGCGACGTATTGAAAGACACGCCTGCGATATCAAAGTGCATCCAGGGATAATCAGTGAAATGCTCAAGGAATTTACCCGCAGTAATAGCACCACCTGTAGCACCGCCCACATTTTTTATATCTGCTATATCAGATTTTATCTGGTCGCCATACTCATCCCACAACGGATATTCTACGAGGCGCTCATATTGGCGGAATCCACTTTCTCTCAATGCCTGTTTAGTTTCCTCGCCTGCTGTACCCATGCACACTATGCCATGTTCTCCTACAGCAGCTGACGCAGCGCCGGTAAGCGTTGCAAAGTCAAAAACCAACTCAGGTTTGTATCTTTTTGCGTAATGCAGTGCATCGCCAAGCAACATACGCCCTTCAGCGTCAGTATTCAGCACTTCAACGGTTGCACCACTCATCATTTTTACAACATCGCCCGGTACATAGGCGTTTTCGCCGGGGCGGTTGTCCGTAGCCGGAACGAGGGCAATAACGTGAATAGGAAGTTGTAGTTGTGCAATAGCGTACATGGCACCGGTCACTAAAGCTGCGCCGCTCATGTCGCTTTTCATGCGGTCCATAGAGTTTGGCGTTGGTTTAAGTGATAGACCGCCGGTATCATACACAACGCCCTTACCCACCAAAACCAGTGGTTTTTTATTGATCGCTTTCTTCGGCACATACTCCATTATAGTGAATGTAGGAGGGTCAATGCTGCCCCTGTTCACAGAGAGCAGGCCACCCATACCTTCCTTTATAATGCGTGCTTTATTAAATACTGTAACTTTAAAACCGCCTTCCTTGCCAATTGACGTAATTTCCTTCGAGAGTTGCTCAGCAGTAAGGTAGCTTAGTGGCTCATTTACCAGCGTACGTACTTTGTAAACAGCATTGGTTATAATACTCAGTTGATTCACTTCCTTTACAGTTGCAGAATCCTTTGTAAAAGTGATCTTATTCAGTGAGTTGGTTTGCTTCTTCGCTTCAGATCTGTATTTCAGGAACTGATAATTAGAAAGGCTTATACCCTCTGCCAGTAAAATAGCGGCATCGCTTTTTGCCGATAGATTGGTAATGATTAAGTCTTCTATTTTGAATTTGTTGCATACTGCCTGCACTTCCACACCAGCCTTCCTGTAGGCTTCCCGTGTTTGCCACTCCGTTGCTTTTGGCTTTATCAGGTAAATGAACTGGAAATAGGTAAATCTATTGAAGGTTACCATATTCAAATCCTTGCCAAAAGAAGAACTTACGTAGTTGATTTCCTCTTCGCTTAAACCGGGAACTAAATTTATTTTTTCAGTTTCAGAGATAATATATAACCTGTGGTTTACAGGTGGTTTTTGTGCTATTTTAAATTCCATGGGCGTAAAGTTAATTGAAAAGTAAAAATGATGGTAAAATTCATTTTGCAGCCTCCTGACAATGCAGTTGTCATCGAAATTCTTTCCTGTTCGGGTTTGGTCATTTGTATAAATTATCAACTGAAAGCAATATTTTGTTGGTCATTTTACCGATAGTGAATAAAATCGACCGTTCGTTCCTTTTATTTGGATGCCCAGTCCAATAGTTTGAAATTTACAATTGTATCTGTTTATCAATGTGCCCAATATGAATGTTCCCTTAGCAGCAAAGGTTGCTTTTTGTATGTTGTTTGTTCCTCGTTCATCCCTTTCTGGCATGAATACTGTGCAAGCAAAATTCATCGACACCTTTGCTGGCGCTGAATCGGCAAAAGGTTATGCCGCAGATGGCGGGCTTGCCACTGACCACTATGTATTCAATCCCTATGCGGTGGCTGTAGATAGCGCTGGAAATGGATGCATTGCCGACACACACAATCAAACGATAAGAAAAATTTCTGCTTCAGGTCACAGTACGACTGTTCCCGGCAATCACTCTGGACGCCATAATGGCGTTGGAAATGCGACTGATGGCAAAACTGTTTTGAAGTTTTTGATTGTGTAAAGTGCATATACGATGACAATTTATATACGCTTTTTTGGGGAGTTGTTGTTGATTTGCGTTGAGTGCACACTCAAGTACCTGAGCTTTCATTTATTAAAGCTGATATACTGCGGTGCGTTTTTCGTTGTTCGTATTATGAGCTTCACAAAATATAATTAACTAAATCTGACTTTTTTTGATTGTGCCTGAATTTGGCCGTTACTATGGAACGGGCGGCAATAATGGAAGACATTTTATCATAAAATAATCGTTTGATAACGGCGAAATTATATCCGAAATCTTTAATTGGAACGGCATTTCACGATCATTTCTCCTGCAAAAATGCCTTATATTTTTTGCGTCTTAATTCAGTAAATTCTTGAACCATGTACCTATATTTGTAAGAAGATTTCGCTATTTAGGTTGTAAAAAGCCTTTGCTCTGTCATTTTTCCGGAAAATTGAGTCGTTTAATTTGCTTGCGTATTACATTAATGTGTTGTTGTGCTACTGTTTATGGGGAGCAACATTGTAAGATTGTAAAAAGGTGTTAAACGAACGTTCAAATTTTCCGTGTAACCAATGAATTCACGTTAGTTAATTAAATTATTGTAGATGAAGATTAAAAAGTTATTAATTGCAAACCGCGGAGAGATAGCGGTCCGCATTTCGAGGGCAGCTACTGAGTTGAATATCCCTACAGTTGCAATTTTTACCTACGAAGACCGGTATTCGCTGCACCGTTATAAAGCCGATGAGGCTTACCAGGTGGGTGAAGACAAAGACCCGCTAAAACCTTACCTTGATATAGAAGGCATTATACAAACTGCACTGGAATGCGGCGCCAATGCTATTCATCCGGGCTATGGTTTTCTCTCTGAAAATGCCAATTTCGCCAGAAGGTGCGCTGAGAACAACATCATATTCGTGGGCCCAAGCCCAAGTGCCATGGCCGCCCTTGGCGACAAGGTAACGGCAAAAGAAGTGGCGCGTAAAGCGGGTATACCGCTCATAGAAAGTAATTTAATACCGCTTAACGATGAGCAAACCGCCCTCAGTGAGGCACAAAGAATAGGATATCCACTGATGCTGAAAGCTGCCTCCGGCGGCGGGGGCAGGGGAATGCGGGTAGTGAGGAGTGATGACGATTTACGGAAGTCTTTCCCCGAAGCTCGAAATGAGGCGAAGAATGCATTTGGGGATGATACCGTTTTCCTTGAAAAATTTGTAGAGCGCCCAAAGCACATTGAAGTGCAGATTGCTGCTGACAGCTATGGTAACATCGTGCACCTTTACGAGCGCGATTGCTCAGTGCAGCGCCGCTTCCAAAAAGTGGTGGAGATGGCCCCTTCGGCAACTTTACAACAGGAAACGCTAAACAAACTTTACGGATATGCAGTTTCTATTGCGGCCGCAGTTAATTATAATAACTTGGGTACAGTAGAGTTTCTGGTTGATGAGCAGGAGCATATCTACTTCATTGAGGTAAATCCGCGCATACAGGTTGAGCATACCGTTACCGAAATGATAACCGGTGTTGACCTTATTAAAACCCAGCTTTTTGTTGCTTCAGGCTACAAATTATCAGACCCTGAAATAGGGCTCGGAAATCAACTCACGATCCCTAAAATTGGCTTTGCGATCCAGTGCCGCATTACAACCGAAGACCCGGTAAATAACTTCAAGCCGGACTATGGCACGCTTGTCACCTACCGCAATGCCACTGGTTTCGGCGTGCGGCTTGATGAGGGTAGTTCTTATCCGGGTATGAAGATCAGCCCGTTCTTCGATTCTATGCTGGTAAAAGTAAGTACATCAGGAAACACGCTGAGAGATGCGACTTTGAAGATGCACCGCGCACTCCGTGAGTTTAGGATCAGGGGCGTGAAAAACAATATTCCGTTCCTCGAAAATCTGATTACCAACGAAGATTTTATATCCGGTAAAGCCACAGTAAACTTTATTCAGGAACATCCGGAACTCTTTAATATTTCAGAGAAACTGGACCGCGGCACCAAGATGCTGAATTACCTGGCAGATGTAACTGTAAACGGTAATCCGGACATTAAAATTAAAGACCCGGCAAGAGTTTTTGAAAAGCCTATTGTACCCGCAGTGCCCGGCAGTAGCACCTTCCCAAAGGGCACCAAGGATCTGCTTACTGAGCTGGGCCCCGATAAATTCAGCGAATGGCTCAAAGCGGAGAAAAAAATACACTATACCGATACCACAATGCGCGATGCGCACCAAAGCCTGCTGGCAACCCGTATGCGAACGCTGGATATGCTGAAGGTGGCCAAAAGCTTTGCTATGGCCTTCCCTCAAACGTTCAGCATGGAGGTTTGGGGCGGTGCTACATTCGATGTATGTATGCGTTTCCTTAACGAAGACCCCTGGCGCAGGCTCGAAGCCCTCAGGGCTGCGATGCCTAACATACTGCTGCAAATGCTTATTCGCGGTTGCAATGGGGTAGGGTATGCTGCCTATCCTGATAACCTCATAGAGAAGTTTGTAGAAAAATCATGGGAAAAAGGCGTTGATATTTTCCGCGTTTTTGATTCGCTCAACTGGATGCCGAATATTGCGCCGTGTATCGATATGATACGCAAGCGCACTAACGGAATAGCTGAGGGCTCACTTTGCTATACCGGCGATATTCTGGATCCTAAGCGCACCAAGTATTCGCTTGAATATTACCTGCAATTGGCTAAGGATCTTGAAAATGCCGGTGCCCATATTCTTGCTATTAAAGACATGTCTGGGCTTTTGAAGCCCTATGCCGCCAAAATACTTGTGGAAGGCCTTAAAGGGACAGTAAACATCCCTTTACACTTGCATACACATGATACATCGTCGCTACAGCCTGCTTCCTACCTTATGGCTATTGACGCTGGTGTCGATGTGGTAGACTGCGCGCTGGGGTCACTTTCAGGGCTTACTTCACAGCCTAACTTTAATGCAATTGTGGAAATGATGAAATTCCATGAGCGCGAAAACCCTTACGATATTAAGCTGCTGAACCAATTCAGTAACTATTGGGAAACGGTACGGGAGTTTTACTATCCGTTCGAAAGCGGACTGAAGGCGAGTGCAGCCGAAGTATTTCAGCATGAGATCCCGGGAGGGCAGTACAGCAACCTCAAGCCGCAGGCAATTGCGCTTGGCCTTGGCGATAAATTTGAACAGATCAAAGAAATGTACGCCACAGTCAATGATATGTTTGGCGACATTGTAAAAGTTACACCAAGCTCAAAGGTGGTAGGCGACATGGCTCAGTTCATGGTGGCCAACGGACTAAGCGAAAAAGATATTTTTGAAAAAGGGGAGCACATTTCGTTCCCGGAATCTGTGCAACAGTTTTTCATGGGCGAAATAGGGCAGCCTGCTGGCGGCTTCCCAGCACAATTGCAGCGAATAGTACTGAAAGACCGGACTCCGTTTAGCGACAGGCCCAACATACACCTGCCACCGGTGGATTTTGATAAAGATTTTGCTGCGTTTAAAGAGTTGTTTGGCGACGATCTTACTATTGAAGACTTTCTTTCCTACCGTTTCTATCCAAAGGTGTTTGAAGGGTACATTAAGTTCTGCAGGCAGTATGGCGATGTTTCCGTAGTGCCTACTAAGTACTTTTTCTATGGTATGAAGGAAGGCCAGGATACAACAATTGAAATTGCCCGCGGTAAAACACTGCTCATACGCTTGCTCAGCATTGGGCAGATAGACGAAAAGGGCAACAGAACCGTTTTCTTTAAGCTAAACGGCCAGACCCGTAACGTAGAAGTGAGAGACAGAAGCGTGAAAGTAGAGCACAAGGAAAACAAAAAAACCGACAAGGGCAACGACAAGCAAATAGGGGCTCCACTCCAGGGCATGCTCTCAAAACTACTGGTAAAAAAAGACGAAAAAGTCAAAAAAAATCAGCAGCTATTCATCATTGAAGCCATGAAAATGGAAACAATTATCACGGCGCCGAATGACGGCATTATCAGCCATATAGAACTCGCCGGCGGCACGCTGGTAAATACAAATGATTTAGTGCTTGAATTGAATCCTTAACATTTGAATTATTTCATGAGTTGCCGGGCTATGTTTTTAAGATTGTCCGGCAACTTTTTTGTTTTTTAATTGCCGTGTGCCAGCCCTTATATTTGCAGCAGATTAATGACCATATTTTTACCTGAAGTTATGAAGATAAAGTGGCTGGTGTCGAGTATAGTTGTTTTACTTATTGGTGCTCCCGCTATCGCTCAGCATACCGTTGTCTATGAGCGCCCTGATTTTTTCTGGGACGCACCGGTAAAAATAAAAGATACGACTCTGATATACCTGTGCTATGACAAGCGCGATAGTGTTATTAATGCAGATACGCTGAGGAACTTTGACAATGTCAAGTACATATCACTTTTCAAGCGGTATACCGACTACGCCCACAAGTACAAAGAAAAAGATGGTACCGAAAAGCCGCTCCCAATCTCAAAGATCATTTACCGCTACGATAAATTGAGCAGGGCCCGCTGGATGGTGGTTGACTATGCAACCAACAAAATGGCTGAGCTCACCGAGTTGCCACAACAGGTGACCAAAACAGATTCTGTAGTAGTAGAAGATCCGATAACCGGCAAGACGGCTATTTCGCGTATATACAGGTACCACGCTCACAAAATGAGTGAATATTGACCCCCACCACTGTATTCTACTTACTACCCGCAAAAAACAACCCCTGCAGAACAGGGGTTGAAATTTATCATTAGTCTTATTTTCCAAATTTCCCTTTGAGCAGCTGTAGCGCATCGTCCATGCTCATTGGTTTTGCCTCCGCAGGTGCGGGCTGGTTCCATTGCTTTGGCGTTGGTGCCTCGTGCTTCTTCTTTGTCGCAGGTGGTTCTTCCGTTTGCTTTATGGATAGTGTTATGCGCTTACGGGGTATATCTACTCCGGTCACTTTCACCATCACTTTTTGGTTTAGCTTTAGTACTTCACCCGGGTCTGTAATGTATTTGTGGGTTATTTCAGACACATGCACAAGTCCATCCTGCTTCACACCTATATCTACAAATGCTCCGAAGCGGGTTATATTGGTCACGAGGCCTGGTACTATCATTCCCTGTTGCACTTCTTCTATGCCGTAAATGGCTGCAAATTCAAATTGTGTTGCTTCCTGTCGCGGGTCCAGTCCGGGCTTTTTCAACTCATTTACAATGTCTTTTAGCGAGTGCTCTCCCAGTGTGCCGCTTATATACTTGCGTGTATCCAGCTGCTTCACCAGTTCTTCATTGCCAATAAGCTTCTTAGTTTCTACGCCAAGGTCGGTAGCCATTGCAGCAACAAGCCCGTATGCCTCCGGGTGCACTGCACTTGCATCAAGTGGGTCGTCACCATCTTTAATGCGCAAAAATCCTGCACATTGTTCAAAAGCTTTAGTGCCAAGTCTTGGCACTTTCATCAGTTGTTTTCTGTTGGTAAAACGACCTATTTCATTCCTGTAAGTGATAATGTTCTCAGCAATTGACGGGCCTATACCGCTCACATAGCCCAGCAGGTGCTTGCTTGCAGTATTCAGGTTCACACCTACAGTGTTCACGCAGCTTATTACGGTTTGGTCAAGCCGTTCTTTGAGCCTTACCTGGTTCACATCGTGCTGGTATTGCCCTACACCTATGCTCTTGGGGTCTATCTTTACCAGCTCAGCGAGTGGGTCCATAAGTCTGCGACCTATACTCACAGCACCCCTTATCGTAATATCCTCGTCAGGAAATTCTTCTCGCGCTATGGCCGATGCCGAATAGATGGATGCTCCGTCTTCGTTTACAAGAAATATAGGTAAGCCAAGGTTTAGTTTTTTTATAAATTGTTCTGTTTCCCTGCCCGCCGTTCCATCGCCCACAGCCACCGCCTGAGGCGAAAACTTGTGCACAAAACCTCTTATTATATGCTCTGCATCATACAGCCTGTTGGGCTCGTGTATGTATATAAGGCCCGTTTTCAGCAAGGCTCCCTGCTCGTCAAGATTCACAACCTTACAGCCGGTTCTGTAACCGGGGTCTATCGCGAGCACGCGCTTACCACCCAATGGTGAGCTCAGCAGCAACTGCCTGAGGTTATCTGAGAACACATTAATGGCTTCTTCGTCGGCCTTTTGCTTCAGTGCCACCCGGAATTCACTTTCAAGACTTGGATGTAACAATCTGCGCCATGCGTCTCTTACGGCTTTTTTTACGTGGTCGCCTGCTTCATTGCCAGCCTTTACAAAGTGTTTCTCCGCCAGCGTCAGTGCATCCTCTTCCAGCGGGGTTATTACCATGCGCAGCATCCCCTCCATAAATCCACGCATAATTGCCAGCAGCCTGTGCGATGGTATCTTAGATATGGGCTCTGTAAAGTTGTAATAGTCTTTATACTTTATCGCTTCCTGCTCTTTATCTGCCACTACAGTACTTTGCACAGTGGCAGTTCGTTCAAACAGGCGGCGCATACCAGCCCTTACTTCGGCGTGCTCATTCACCATTTCAGATATGATGTCCCTTGCTCCTTGCAGCGCTTCGTCTATTGTTTTTACATGCTCATTAAGGTAGTCTGCGGCCGCCTTGCCAAGGTCAGTATTGCCTTGCTCCAGCAGCAGCAGTGCAAGCGGCTCCAGGCCATGCTCCCGGGCTATCTGTGCCTTTGTTTTGCGTTTTGGCTTGTAGGGTAGGTATATGTCTTCAAGCTCGGCAATAGTTGTCGCGGTATCTATTTTTTTCTGCAGGGTTTCAGTCATTTTACCCTGTTCTGTTATTGTCTTTTCTATGAAGGCTTTGCGCTCTGCAAATTCCTTTTGTGCATTAGCCTCATCCTGTATCTGCTGTATCTGCACTTCATCGAGGGCACCGGTTTTATCTTTCCGGTAACGTGCTATAAAGGGAATGGTAGCGCCGTCCCCCAGCAGTTGCAACACGGCTGCCACATCCTGTTGTCTTAGGTTGAGTTTGCGGGCAACGCCATTTATATATTCAGTCATCAGTTTCTATTTTTCGGGCTGCAAAAGTAAGGGCTAAAACACGCAAAAGTTGGATTGTGCATAAAAACCTGTTGAAAACGGCTATTCACTATCACCAGCCTCCATCCCCCTTTTCAAAAAGAAAAAACGTATAGCTGCGTCCATCGCAACTATACGTTTCAAAACGAAAAATCTTTTTATTATGCTTTTACAGCTTCTTTTTTATGGGCGTTGGCTGCGAGGGCCTGCTCCCACCGCCAGGAAGTTTCCATCATGGCATCAAGATCATACTTGGTTTCCCAGCCCAGTAGGGTGCGTGCCCGTTGGTTATTGGCAAACACCTCTATTACATCACCTATGCGACGTGGTCCTATCTTGTAATTCAGTTTAATGCCCGATACTTTTTCGAAGGCAGTGATGAGCTCAAGCACGGTTACACCGTTACCTGTGCCAAGGTTGAAAATCTCGCAGTTGCACTTGTTACGGTCTTCAATTATGTATTGTAATGCACGGGTATGCGCATTGGCAATGTCACATACGTGAATATAATCGCGCACGCATGATCCGTCCCTGGTATTGTAGTCGTTACCATTTACGGTCATCTCACTGCGCTTTCCTATTGCTGTCTGGGTAATTACCGGCACCACGTTTTCTGGTTTTTCCATAAACTCGCCAATCAATCCCGAAGGATGTGCACCAGCCGGGTTGAAATAGCGAAGCAAAACAGTATTGAAGTGTTTATTGGTATTCGTAAAATCGCTGCAAATAGCTTCGCCTACCTGCTTGGTGCGCGCATATGGCGACTCCGGATCTGCAAATGGAAGGCTTTCTGTAACAGGCAAAACAGACGGATTGCCGTATACCGAGCAGGATGAAGAAAATACGAAATTATTTACATCGAACTCAGCAGCACAATGCAATATATTAATCAGCGAGTTGAAGTTGTTTCTGAAATACATCAGCGGGTCGGCAACAGATTCCGGTACCGATTTGAAAGCGGCAAAATGTATGATGCCAATAATATCCGGGTTTTCACCAAATATCGCCTCGGTTTCATCCAGATTGCAAAGGTCTACTTTGTAGTTCTTTATTGGTTTACCAACAACTTTTTCTATTCCATGAAGCATTTTCATGGAGCCTCTTGAAAGGTCGTCAGCAGATATTACCTCAAATCCATTTTCTATCAGGTCAACAATTGTATGGCCGCCTATATATCCGCAACCCCCAGTTACAAGTATCTTATTCATTTGTGTCGGTTTGTATTGCAAATATAGGGGAAATCAAAAGTTAAAATTCATTTATCACCAATTGCGCAAAATGATATTTTTGTTCCATTCTACACCCGCAAAACTGCCGCAACCAGCGTGTTTCAGCAGGAATTGCGAAGGTAAAATTGATTGTTTCGTGGCAGTCAGTTCTGCTGACTTAGCAACAATTGAATTGTTTTTGATAGAATGGTATTCGTTAACCTTTTCCATACTGCTTTCAATTTTACAGTGACGGGTTGCCACACAATTTTCAGGTCGTAAAACCGCACAAGGAATACTCATTAATGCCAAATTTGTCATCAAAAGCAAGAAAGGAAAGGGCACAATGGTTACGATTGTTTCCCCCGGGAACACTTAGTCTTTATTTATTGATCAACTTTGCTTTTTCGCCGTAGATGTTTAGCTTTATAAAAAAAATATGAAACGGCTCGCAATAATCGCATGGTTATTCTTGCTTAGCCCTAAGGCAATCGGGCAGCAAACGGTATACATGGTGGCAACGGAGCCTGATTCTGTTCGTTCTATTGCTCACGCATCCCTCCATGAGATAGAAATTATTTCAAACACCCTTCACCTGAGCGCCTCACAAAAAAAGAGCGCAGTTAAGGCGTTAATAGAATATAAAACAGCAGACTCATTGCGGGTAAAAAATGCCAATGCAGGGTACGATGCTTATTTTGCCAATAAAAAAGCACTTGATAGCAACCTTAAAACAATATTTAGCCCTCACCAATACCAGCAGTATCAAGCTATGCCTTCCATTGACTACGTGAAACATGCTAAGTGATAGTAGAATGGCGTTGCCCGGTATTGTTTGCTTAAATCCTTTTTAGCCAGCCTGTGACACTCATCCTGGGGCGGGCTGCAATGGTTACTTCATGTTCCAGTTCATTACTCTGAAAAAATACAGCCTTTCTGTTTGTTGGCATTATTTTCTGGGTGTCATACCCATCTTGGTGTATCCACAATTGCCCTCCATCTTGCTCCGTCCAGTCTTCGTTAAGGTAGCTGATCAGCGAATATTTCCGCTTGCTGTCTGTTTGAAACTGGTCTTTATGGCGCTTGTAGAAACTGCCTTTTTCGTAAAGTGCATAGTGAAACTCATAGGCGTTTATGCCAGTATAGCAAGTTCGGTTCAGGTAGTCAATAAAATCTTCAACGTGCTCCAGAAAACCTTGTTCCTCGGCCTGTTTATTCTTTTTATCAAGCCAATGTATTTTGTCGCTCCTTACGAGCTCATTTCGGTTGGGGTTTTTGTCATTACCTGTACCTGCCATTCGCATTTCTCCGTTTTCCTGCAGGCGGTCTATGTGCTTGTGTAGCAGGTTGGCAAGTTGCCCGGTAAGAAATAGGTCTGCGATGCCCACTTTATGCTGTATAAACTGCGCTATGATCTCTTCAAACTGCTCTTCCATCGTGGGGTTTATCGCCTCAAGGTAGGCGAAATAAAATGGCTCATCCCATTTAATTTACCCCTCAGGCGACGTGCCAGCCAAAACAAAAAAATACCGCAAAATACTACTTCAGCACCCTTGTGCATCGCACTTCAGGCCCTCAGTAACATTTTGCGGTAGTTATATACTAACTTATCTATTTACATTCTTTCTATTACTATCGCGCTTGCGCCGCCGCCGCCATTGCAAATACCGGCAACGCCGTATTTCGCATCACGCTGGCTGAGTACATTCACAAGGGTAGTAATGATGCGTGCACCACTGCTGCCTAACGGATGGCCTATTGATACAGCTCCTCCGTTTACGTTTACCTGATCTGCTTTCAGGTTCATCAATTGTGCATTCACAAGTGACACAACGCTGAATGCTTCGTTCAGTTCAAAATAATTGATGTCTTCCATTTTCAGGCCAGCCTTGGCAACTGCCTTAGGTATCGCAATAGATGGTGTTGTGGTAAACCATTCAGGAGCCTGCTCAGCATCTGCGTAGCCTATTATTTTGGCAAGTGGTTTTATACCCATTGCTTCAGCTTTTTCCTTGCTCATCAATACCAGTGCGGTAGCACCGTCATTCATGGTGCTTGCATTAGCCGCTGTAACGGTGCCGTCTTTTATAAACGCCGGACGAAGACTTGGTATCTTGTCAAACTTTACATTGTAAGGCTCTTCGTCTTTGGAAATCAAAAGCGCATCACCTTTTTTCTGTGGTACTTCTACTGGTACTATTTCATTCACAAACAATCCGGCTTCTATGGCAGCCTGGCTACGCTTGTAGCTTTCAATAGCGTGCGCATCCTGCTGCTCGCGGGTAATGTTGTATTCCTTAGCACACAGTTCAGCTGCATTACCCATAGGGTAGTTGTGATACACATCAAGCAGGCCATCCTTTATAATGCCATCAACCAGGGTCACGTTACCGTATTTGTTGCCCCAGCGCAGGTTTTCGTTATAGAATGGTACATTACTCATGCTCTCCATACCACCCGCTACTACTACATCGTTATCGCCCAGCATAATAGACTGTGCTGCGTTCATAACTGATTTCATACCGCTGGCACATACCTTATTTACCGTTGTACAAGGCACGTTGTCCGGTACTCCGGCAAAACGGGCTGCCTGCCGTGCAGGAGCCTGCCCCAGATTGGCCTGCATAACGCAACCCATTATTACCTCATTTACATCAGAGGAGTTTATTCCCGCCCTTGCTATAGCTCCTTTTATGGCTATAGAACCAAGTTTTGTTGCGGAAAAATCTTTCAAAGACCCGCCCCAGCTACCTATCGGGGTACGCACTGCGGATACTATATACACTTCTTTCATG
>CAILMA010000193.1 GCA_903835145.1 uncultured Bacteroidota bacterium | reverse complement strand
GTCATATTTGCCGGGCAGGAATCGGTGCAGCGGCCGCACTCCGTGCAGGAATAGGCATCCAGAAGGTTTTTCCAGCTCAAATCCGTAACATCTTTTGCTCCAAAGCGCTTGTGTTCTGGCTCGGCGCCTGCCACAGGTGCCTTATCGGGCTCCATCATATACAAAACTTCATTTTGTATATCCTTCATGTTCTTCACTTCGCCCTGCGGCATGAGTTTTGAATAGTAGGCATTTGGGAAGGCCAGCAAAATGTGTAAATGTTTTGAATAGGGGAGGTAGTTGAGGAATGCAAATATGCCAATAATGTGCAGCCACCAGCATACACGCTCGATACCTATCAAAGTTGCTGTTGACATGCCTGAAAATAGACTCGTAAAGTGACCGGTAACCCAAAAATCTGCGTGATGAGCTGCAAAGTTTTCGAAAGGTTTGGCATAATGCTCAGCGCCCTGCATTTGCAGCACCTGATCCGTAGTATTCATAATCAGGAACAAAGACATTAATACAACCTCTGTTATCAAAATGAGGTTGGCATCGTTTTTAGGCCAGCCATCCAACTCCTTCATATTGAGCCTGTGAATTTTCAACACATTCCTACGAATGAAAAAGATAACGCAACCTACCAAAACAAGCACAGCAAGAATTTCAAAGAAACCAATAAGGAAAGTGTACAAACTGCCCAGAAATGGTGCGAACATGCGGTGAACCCCGAAAATACCATCAAGGAATATCTCGAGTATTTCAATATTTATGATAATAAATCCGGCATAAACTGCGAGGTGCAGGAAGGCAGGTATCGGCTTTTTAAACATTTTCTTTTGCCCCAGCGCAAGAAGCATCATGTTCTTCCAGCGCTGGCTGCTGTTATCCGTTAAATCCTCGTCGCGGCCGAGATTTATGTTCCTGGAGATTTCTTTAACTTTTTTTGCAAATAGGAAACTGGCAACACCTGCCAGTATTATGAATAATAGCTGCTGAATAATATGCATCAGGGAATCTGAATTTTACTACGAAATTAATTGGTTTTAACTAAAAAAGTTAAGGTTCTTCATTTATTGGTAGTTTTTTGAAAGAATTATGGGACTTCAATTTGAATTTTTGGTCGTTTCAAGGCTTGATGCAAAAAGCTCTATTTAATGTTACCTTTACAAATTGAAGGGATAACTTTTTCAAGGCGTTACCATAAACGCAATTTTAACCTGTTGGTTGATAAACTTTCAGGTTGTAAAAACCATAATATTTAAGTGCTTAAAGACAATCACGGAAGAACAATTAATTACTTACGGCTCGCAGTTACTGACAGGTGCAACCTCAGGTGCTTCTATTGTATGCCCGAAGAAGGCAATAATTGGCTTGCCCGGGAAGAATTGCTTTCTTACGAGGAAATGCTGCGTTTGTGCCGTTTATTGGTGAAAATGGGAATTGAGAAAATTCGCATTACCGGTGGCGAGCCGTTTGTAAGGAAAGATATTATGCCGTTTCTTACCGAGCTTTCCCAAATACCGGGATTGAGACAACTTAATATTACTACCAATGGCGTTTTGACTGCGCCTCTTGTCCCGGAACTTAAAAAAATCGGAATTCGTTCCGTAAACCTCAGTCTGGATACGCTTGACCGCAATCGGTTTCTTGCAATAACCCATAGGGACGAGCTTGATAAGGTGCTTCATACGCTTGATGTGCTATTGCAGCACGATATTGAGGTGAAATTGAATGCTGTGGTAATGGAGGGGAAGAATATTGAAGATATTATCCCAATGGCTGAACTTACCCGTGATTTGCCGGTAAGCATGCGTTTTATTGAGGAAATGCCTTTTAACGGTGGCAGCCACTTACAAACAATGCAATGGAATCATGTGAGCATACTGGATACTATTAAAGCGCAGTTTCCTGATATTCAAAAACTTCCGGACCCGGCATACTCCACATCCATGAATTATAAGGTGCCTGGCCATAAAGGCGATATAGGCATCATTGCGGCTTATACGAGGTCGTTTTGTGGTACATGCAACAGAATTCGCATAACGCCGCAGGGTACCCTTAAAACATGCCTTTATGACGGAGGTGTGTTAAATATAAAGACATTGCTCAGAACCCATAAGGACGACCGTATTGTTGAAGATGCGCTGTTGAACGCATTGGCCAGCAGGGCATTAGATGGTCACGAGGCTGAGCAGACGAGGCTCGCTGGTGGCATTCATGAAAGCATGGCTATGATTGGTGGTTGATTGTTCGCAATTAATATTTGAAATAGATTTCAGTAGCCCCAAATCCATACTTACCGCTCCATTCGTTTTTGTATCTGCCTACTTCTGGTGTATTTTTTAGCATGTTGTGGACTTCATCTCTTAGTTTCCCCTTACCCAATCCATGTATCACTATCATCCGCTCCTGATGGTGTACTATGGCCAGATGCAGGTACTTCTCCAGCGTATCAAGTTGTTTCTTTAGTATTTCATTAACGTTCAGCGCTTTATGATTGCTTACCAATTGCTCAATGTGCAAATCGAGCTCATATTTTGCCGGCTCTATTGTCTTTTTAGTAATTGCAAGTACACCACCATATTCTTTCAATGGTTCAGGTAATATTTTCTCTTCCGGTTTCTTTTTTACAATAAATTCATCAATCAACAAGTACGAAAAAGAGGGCTCTCCACTTGTCATGATGGTGTTTATTTGCTCGAACAATTTTGATGGACGAATTCTAAGCACGCCTTCGGCAGTTTCCATTTTTGTGTTCACAGCGTCTACTAATTTCCAATGGAACCGGGGCTGGTCGTTCATATTTACATACGGAACATTGTGGAGATAAATGTTTCCAAATTCGTGCAAAATCCCCTCATGCTTGAACTCACTTTGCTGCGACAGCCGGATGTCGTAGTAAAACTTGATTGAGACCGGAGTTTCGTTCAGCAAATGAACTTTAAGGTAGTCGACAACTTCCTCCATGTCCTCGGTCTTAAAAACCGGAAAAAACGAAAGGTAAACACCCCTTGCGAGTCGTTGTTTTCGTTCAATAATGCGTTCCAATGGTAGGATAGGGAGGCTTGTGCTTGTTTTCTTTTTGGGTGTTTTATCTGTAAACCATTTCAGGTAGGGATGGTCAATATCATCCATATAAACCGGGAACGTCGTGCCAGCAACTTCCACTTCAACCATTTGCTTGTCAATGAAAGACACAACGTGCCCTTCCTCGCCAGTCCTTTTTAGTAATATTAAATCGCCTATGGAGAATTTCATTTAGATAAACGCACTGTTTATTTTAGGATATATATAATGTGCTTACCGCAAAAGTAACGGAAAGTTGAACGTCATCAGTTTGGAATCTTCTTATGAAGATATGGGTAATGTAGTTGTTGTCCTATTCGGGCGTGTGAAAACCACCGCATTTAATTGAGGCACTAACCCTTGTCGACTGAAAATCTGCCCGGCCC
>CAILMA010000192.1 GCA_903835145.1 uncultured Bacteroidota bacterium | reverse complement strand
TATTACAAACTGCCAGCAGGCCTTTTTCATCAAAATTTTCGATGCTATTCCCAAAGTCTTTTTGAATGGCACATGGGTTGTGCCACGCAGGTTCTATCATGGTCGCTGAAAACATGAAGTTATCCGTTCCGGCCTTAATTATATCATCCATTATGTAAGTGTCCCATTTGGGGCACACATACATATCGTCATTCATATAAACGATGTAGTCCTTGGTACAAATACCACCGGCCTCGTTCACAGCTATACAAATTCCGGCGTTCTCCGGGGTATAAGTAAAGTCCAGTTTTTCTTTTTTTGCCCATTCCAGTGTACCATCGCTGCCGTCGTTGATGTGCAGTACAATCTGATGGTCGTAGGCTGAGTTTTTACGTATACTTTCCACACAAAGCTTTGCAAAGGCAAGGTTATTCCAGGTTGGTATTATGATTGAGAACATTAGCTTTTGTGGTTATTCGTAAGTCAATTGCGAGCGCTCGGGCTAATTAGCATCAGTGATTCGCAGTAAGCAGCCAAAAATTTGAATACACCACAAAAATAGTAAATTCCAACTTTATATTATTGCTTCCGACAGCAGTGTGGATAAACTGTTTTCACCCGGAGGCAGGGTAGAGTAGCGTCATCGTTTCCTGGCCTTAGCTGGTTGTAATACTACGCCCACCCCCGCGCATTTTGAGCGTATACATCGAACTACACTGCAACAAAAAAAGCAACCCATTCGGGTTGCTCAAAGCTTTTGTGTTAATGAAGATTTAGGCCACATCTTCGTTGCCGTGCCTTCTTATATATCCTTTCATAATGCCTCTGCCAGTGTCCCGAACGAAAGATATGATTTCGTCACGTTCATCTGATACGGGTATTTCAGTTTCTATGATGCTGAGGGCTTTAGAAACGTTGTAACCACGAACGAATAGAATGCGGTAAATATCAAGAATATGATTAATTTTTTCAATAGAATAGCCCCTGCGTTTAAGCCCGACTGAGTTAACACCCACGTAAGACAATGGTTCACGAGCAGCTTTTACATAAGGTGGAATATCTTTCCTAACCAATGAACCTCCGGTTACAAAGGCATGGGAGCCAATGCGCACAAATTGCTGAACAGCGGTGAGTCCGGCAAGAACCACGCAATCGCCAATAATAATATGGCCTGCAAGGGTGGTATTATTAGAGAAAATACAATTATTGCCAACTTCGCAATCGTGCGCAATATGGGTATATGCCATAATGAGACAATTGTTGCCAATCTTTGTTGCGTTCCTGTCAGATGTGCCTCTGTTTATGGTAACGCACTCCCTTATAACGGTATTGTCGCCAATAACAGTGATAGTATCTTCACCTTTATATTTAAGGTCCTGCGGAATAGCTGATATAACAGAACTTGGAAAAATACGAACGTTCTTACCGATACGGGCGCCTTCCATTATGGTTACATTAGAACCTATCCATGTGCCTTCTCCTATCTCCACATTTTTATGGATGGTAGTAAAAGGGTCAATCCTCACGTTCGCAGCTATTTTAGCGTCCGGATGTACATATGTAAGCGGGTGGATCATTTTTTATCTTTTCTTACGATTTGAGC
>CAILMA010000191.1 GCA_903835145.1 uncultured Bacteroidota bacterium | reverse complement strand
TCTTGACGCAAACGGATGGGCGATAAATGCACGGGTAATTGTAAACAAACAGTTAGGGAATGCGCTTACCCATTTGGCTGAATTAACCAAGGGAGCAAAGAAAAATTTCAATGACCCGTTCACTAAAAAGTCGAGACCTGTACTACCCGTTGTGTTGTTTCTGTCGATAGTTGCTGGTATTATTATTTATGTGCTTTGGAAAAATAAGTCAATGACTTTTCATTTTTAGTGAGGGAAGCTTTGATGGGATAAAACAAATCCCGATTGATGTCTGCGGCCTGCCGCAGGGTGCGCGTTACAACTGGCGCGGTCGCAAGGTCGGCTGGGCACGGGGCCGGGCTACAGACATGCGACAGGTGTGGTGTGTAGTTGGAATCCATACCAGGGGAGGGGAGTAAGTTTGTAGTGGAGCTGCTGAATAGCATGCATTTACTCAATTAGTGAGCTGGCAAAATAAACTATGCAGGTATTGGCTTGGAGGTATTTATGATAAAATAAATAATAGTTGGCGCATCAATACCGCAATTGTTTGGAGCAATGTTTATTCGGATTTTAATGTTTTCTTTACTTTGAGTAATTACTCTTTTATTATCTTTGGGTCAGAATTGAACAAAAAGAGGTAAATAAATTTTATATGGGATATGTAAAAGACCTTTTCAAAGAGAAGGCAGATCAGGAGAATAAAGAAATAAAAGGGATAATAGAGCAGTATGGTAATAAGAAGATAGAAGATGTGACACTGGCTCAGGTTTATCAGGGTATGCGCGGTATAACCGGACTGGTAACCGAAACTTCGCTGCTCGATGCAAATGAAGGCATTCGTTTTCGCGGATTTTCTATTCCGGAACTTAGGGTAAGCCTGCCGAAAATAGAAGGTGGTAATGAGCCTTTGCCTGAAGGATTGTTTTACCTGATGCTTACAGGTGAGGTGCCATCACAAGAGAACGTAGAACACATATCGTCAACATGGGCACGCCGCTCACATGTGCCGAACCACGTGTTTGATGTGATAGAAGCATTCCCGGTTTCATCTCACCCAATGACTCAGTTTACAGCTGCAATACTCGCATTGCAGACGGAATCAAAATTTGCAAAAGCATACAATGACGGTATAAGTAAGAAAGAACATTGGAATTATGTGTACGAAGATGCTATGACACTTATAGCCCGCCTCCCACGTATTGCAGCATATATCTATAGAAGAAAATATAAAAACAGCGATCACATTCAGCCTGATGGCATGATGGACTGGAGTGCAAACTTCGCGCACATGCTTGGTTATGATAATGAAAGCTTTAAGGAGCTAATGAGGCTGTATATGGTTATACATGCTGACCACGAAGGTGGTAATGTATCGGCTCACGCAACTCACCTTGTAGGTTCTGCATTAAGTGATCCTTATCTTTCTTTTGCTGCCGGTATGACTGGGTTGGCTGGTCCATTACATGGTCTTGCTAATCAGGAAGTGATCAGGTGGATAGAAGAAATGTGTAAGGAGTTGAACTCTGCTCAACCAACGAAGGAGCAGATAGCTGCCTATATACATAAAACGCTTAGTGAGGGTAAGGTAGTACCGGGATATGGTCATGCGGTATTGCGAAAGACAGATCCACGTTTTACAGCGCAGATGGAATTTGCAAAACGCCATTGCCCCGATGACCCAACTGTGCAAACTGTATGGAACATTTATGAAGTTGCACCACCAATACTGGAAGGTACAGGCAAGATTAAAAACCCATGGCCTAACGTAGATGCTCATTCTGGTTCATTGCTGAAACACTACGGGCTGGTAGAAGAAGATTTCTATACTGTTCTGTTTGGTGTTTCCAGAGCACTCGGTGTATTGGCGAGCCTTTGCTGGGATCGTGCACTTGGTTTCCCATTAGAAAGACCAAAGTCAATAACAACCGAATGGGTGAGGAAATTTGTAAAGCAAGAAGAAGCTGTACATTAATTATTTAGTGCAGTTTACATACAGAGGCAGGTCATATAAAAATGGCCTGCCTTTTTTTATATGTCATGGTTATGTCGCATTAGTGAAAAATGCATTAAGAAATATTTATTTAACCTATCCATTGGATTTGTTTTATTTCCTTTGCAGGCTAAAAACATAGGTTTTAATGTTTCAAATATATAGCACTCAACAGGTGCGCAGGGTGATTTTGTTGTTAGTGGCAGTATTGTTTTTCTCATTTTACTCGATGGCGCAGCAGGGTGATAGTACCAATGAAGAAAACTACGGTAACTACCGCAAGGCCGATACTGTAGAAAAGAAAGAGTGCTTCAGTTATCATTTTCAGACGACCATGATAGGGCAGCACCAGCTGGATTTTTCGGCGCCTTACACTGGAAAGAACAGCCTTATTACAAGTGAGCGGTTGCGGTTGTCGGTGACATCAACATTGTTTCTGGGAAAGAAATTATGGAAGGGAGGAGAACTGTTTTTTGACCCCGAACTCAGCGGGGGGCGTGGGATAAGCTCTACAACCGGGATAGCAGGTTTCCCGAATGGGGAGACTTACAGGATAGGCAATCCGGAGCCGGTAATTAGTGTTTCGAGGCTGTTTTTAAGGCAGACGATAGCACTCGGCAGCGAACAAGCGAAGGTAGAAAGCGGGCAAAATATTAACGCTGGCATCATGCCAACGAGCAGGCTTGTGTTTACGCTGGGTAAATTTTCTATTACTGACATTTTTGATGCCAATACTTATAGCCACGACCCGCGTAATCAGTTCATGAACTGGGCGCTGATGAGTGCCGGGGCGTGGGACTACCCGGCCAATACCCGCGGGTATACCTATGGTTTTGTGGCTGAGGTTGTAAAACCCGGCTGGAGTGTGAAGGTGGCAGCAACCATGGTGCCGGAAGTTGCCAATGGTCCATATCTGGATATGAACATAGGCAATGCACACTCAGAGACGCTGGAGTTGGACAGGTATTTTTCTATTCATAAACATGCCGGCACAGTGAGGGTGATTGGTTTTTTTACGCAGGCAGATATGGGTAACTACAAGGAGGCAACGGTGGATACACAGTATCACCTTGATGTTACAAAGACCCGCTCCTATGCGCATGCAAAGGGTGGTTTTGTAGTAAATGCAGAGCAGGAGCTGACAAATAATGTAGGATTGTTTGCGCGACTGAGCTATAACGATGGTAAGAATGAGACATGGGCATTTACTGAAATTGACCAGTCGTTTCATGTGGGGGTACAAGTGAAAGGAACATTCTGGAAACGCCCAATGGACCAGCTTGGAGTTGCTTATCTTGTTGACGGCATATCGAAAGATCACCAAGCCTACCTGGCTGCGGGCGGCTACGGCTTCCTGATTGGCGATGGAAGGCTCAACTATGGGCCTGAGAACGTTATAGAAATCTACTACAGTGCGCGGCTGTCGCCTACCTTTTGGGTGTCGCCAGATTACCAGTTATTGTTGAATCCGGGGTATAATAAGGACCGGGGACCATTGGTAAACATAGTGGGTATACGCGGGCATATAGAGTTTTAAAGCGCCGCTTTTTCGCAGTTTACCCCCTATGATTTAGTTCATGAAAATCATTTTTCCGGCATATGTCTCAGAGCCATCGGCATTTGTAGCAAATATAAGGTAGACGCCTGACTGCGGCCGGTGGCCGGTATAGTCAAGGCCATTCCAAACTGCCTGACCGCCAAGTGCGGTGGTTTTATATACGAGGTGGCCATTGATGTCTGTAATTCTTACATCAGCATTTGTTACGAGGCCCTTTATGGCTATGGTGCCCTTGTAGCCGTCGGGTACTGGGTTAGGGAATGTCATCACGTTGCTGTTAGATGTGCCACCATCGGTAGCTGTAGAGCGGAAGCACATCAACCCCTGATCGGTGCTGATATAGACATCGCCGGTCACTTTATCGACCGCAATTTTCTGTATGTTATTTGAAGGGAGCGGGCTGTTATCAACGGTGAATTTATAGATGATTTTGCTGTTGCCTGCATCGGGAGAAAGCAGCCATACACCGTTGTCTGTACCAATCCATTTTCTGTTAGCGCCATCAACGGCTATTGTTCTCACATTCTGGCCTTTGAAGAGGTAGCCGGCATACTGGTCATATTGCACAATAGGAATCTCCGCATCGCAATGCTGGCTGAGGCAGGATGATGCATTGTATAATATGCCTATGCCATCGCTGGTGCCTATCCATAGGTTATCGTTTTTGTCGTGGGCTATGCAGTACGTAATGGCATTGGGCAGGTTGCCAACGCCAACGCCAGCGGTGAGGTGAGTGAAGACGTCGTCGGTTGGATCGCTGATGGTGTTTTTGGCATTATAGCCTGTTATGCCGCCGCCTTTAGGGCATACATACCATGCGTCGCCGGCATCGTCAAAAACAATAGGCCCGCTGTAGGGGGCGAATCCGGGATTGAATTTGTACCAGTTGCCGGAGCTTTTTTCCTTGATGTAAAGCTCGTGAGCACCGCTGTATACCGTTACCCAAACATTTTCATATTGATCTATGGCAGTGCCTAAAACCTGATAGTAAAACGTACCTGCATTATCAATACTAAGGTCAAATACTTTTTGTTTATAGATTTTGTAGGATCCGTCGGTGTGAAGCTCAAACAAGCCGCCCTCTAAGGAACCAGCGTAAATGGTGCCGTCAATTTCATCTTTACAGATGGAGACTATGTCGTGCATACTATCGGCAAAGGGGTAGTAGGGTGCAAAGACATCTTCCCGGTAAATATTCCACTGGCCATTTTTGAACACTGAAAAGCCATTTTTGTTGGATAGGCCGGCATAGGTATCGGTAAAGCCGCCGTGGGCAATATAGAGTTCGCCGTTATTGGCATAAATGTCGGTAGCAGTAGCATCGGCTGGGCCCTTGGGGTAAAAGAGGAACAACCTGTCGGCTCCGGTTTTACGGGCAAGACCAAAGTAAGAGTTGGCAAACCATACTGTGCTGTCTTTCAGTTGGATGATTTGCATTGCCGCATCAAAATAGTTAAGCGTATCAACGATATTGAAATTGGTATCAATGGCGCGCATATCGCCGGAGAAGGGGTGGAATTCGCTTATGTATAGCCGGTTATAACCGGGGTTTATATTTATAATTTTTGTCGCACTTGTAAACACAGGGCGCATGGTATCGCGATACTGATAGACATAGTTAGAATCAGCCAGGTAGAGGCTGTTGTCAAGCCCTGCTATAGAGATGAACTGATGGGTGCTGTCAATTTTTTGCCAAACCTGAAAATTCTGTAATTCCTGATTTGTTTTACTGGCGCGGTACACTGCATTGGGTGTTGCGGCATAGAAGAAGCTATCGGTAGCATTAAATGACGTGACCGGCAAAAGTTGCTTGCCTGAATAAAACTGGTAATTCTCAAAAACGTTCTGGTTAATGAGGTCTATGACGAGTATACCCTGCGATGAGCTCAGGTAGGCCTTGCCAGCCTCGGTATAAACGTTGTTAACGGTCTTGCTGCCGGCTATGGTTTTTAACTTAAAGTCGGGGATATTAAAAAAGGTATTGTCTTTAAAGAGGTCAATATTGCCATTGGCATATACGAGAATAGCAGTTGCCGAGGTAGCATCGTAGCCTACGCATTGCATACCAATATCTGACATGCCTTCGGTCTTGCTGTACCATTGCATATCGTTGGTAGCAGGGTGATAGGTAAAAAAAGCCTGATTGGTGACTGCAAATAGGGTAGAACCAT
>CAILMA010000190.1 GCA_903835145.1 uncultured Bacteroidota bacterium | reverse complement strand
TTGAAGCTATCCCGAATGCCATAAATGCAATCAGTATTTTCTTCCGGCTTTTGAACAATTGACTTAAGACACCACTCAAAAGATCGCCACTCGTGATACCAACCTGAAACAAAATAAAACAAGTTGAAAGTTTCAATCCATCTATGGCATGTGCCTTTGCAATTTCCGGAGATAGTGTAATCAGTAATCCAACACTGTACCAAATGGGCACACCCATTAAAATGCAAGCCAGATACTTCATTATTCTGTTTGGCGATGAAAATAAAAGAAGAAGCGAACCCTTGGATTCATGGTTCTTTTGGGCTTCGTTAAACATGGGTGGTTCATAGGACCGCATCCGCAAGACCAACAAAATGCCGCCTGCAACTCCAGCGGCCATAAATGCCTGGCGCCACGGTAATATATCGCCTATGAGCCCGGCAGTAACTGCACCTAATGCCCCCAGTGTGGCAACGATTATGGTACCGTAACCTCTTTTTTCTACCGACATGCTTTCAGAGACCAGCGTAATGCCTGCACCCAGTTCGCCAGCTAATCCTACGCCGGCGAGGAACCTTATAATAGCATACGTATTTACATCATGTACAAACGAATTTGCAAAATTAGCCAGTGAATAGAGTAGTATAGAGCCATATAAAACGGCCACCCTTCCTTTTTTGTCAGCAATTATACCTGTTACTATACCTCCGAGCATCATCCCCGCCATCTGAACAGAAAGTAGTTTTTCACCCGTAAGGGTAAGCTCTGAGCCTGACAAGCCGAGGTCTTTAAGCGACGGTATCCGGTAAACATTGAACAGAAACAAATCAAAAGCATCTATAAAAAAACCAATGCCGGCGACCAAAACTGCCAAATTGAATGGTGAATTATAGATTTTGCTGCCGTTTGCGCTCATACTTAGCTCCTGTATTGGTTTGCTAAAATAGTAAATCATAGCTCAAAATCTACGGTAATCTTATCGCCGTCAGTGATTGTAAAATTCCCGTGAATGTTGCAGCGCATTTTCAGTCAAGTGAAAGAAACTGGAACGGCCCAACTGGCAAAACAAACTTCCGTTTCGCGTTAATTTTCAACCATTTTTTTCCGTTTATTCCAATCATTTTTCTGCGTTTGATAAAGTTGCCTGAATAAATAGCCTGGGGCTTTATATCGCCAAACCCAACTTCAGGCGACGTAAACATCCGCTTCAGGCACAGCAAGGGTACCATGGTAAGTGTACGCGTATTTGACCCATCTGGCGTTAGTGTTTACAACCATGACCTCGGCATGAATCTAAATGGAACCTTACCCGTTCCGTTAGGCGAAATGGCCTCAGGTATTTATATTGTCGAGCTGACTTTCGGCGATCAGAAAGTATTTAAAAGGCTGATAAAAAATTAATCAGCTACATTTTACCAAACAGGGCGCCCAGCGGTGCCCTGTTTGTGTTTATAAGTTTCATTATTGATTATACCCAACATTGGTGGCTGATATTTCAAAAATCAAAAAGCCGCTGATACGGCGGCTTTTAAAGGGGGAGTGGTCGCACCAGGAATCGAACCTGGATCTAAAGTTTAGGAAACTTCTATTCTATCCATTGAACTATGTGACCGCTATTTCGGGGTGCAAAAATAGGGTTTATTTATTGAGAAACAAACAGGTTGTTGCGTATCGCTAATTTAATACAACAAAAGAACTTTCAGACGAGGGGCAATTCAGTTATATATAATAAAAACATATTCAGATTTAAAACATTAAAATAAATAGACTATTTAATCGCTAACAAACTATTCAACACAATAAAAAACGACTATAAAGCAAGCAAAGAACACACTAATTATGTGTTTGTAATACAGTATTCCGAAGTCATTTCACAGGGTAATTATCTACCAACTA
>CAILMA010000189.1 GCA_903835145.1 uncultured Bacteroidota bacterium | reverse complement strand
AGCTAAAAGATAGTTGCGTTCTTCTCTTTTATTTCTTATCGAAAGGACAAAATTTTCGTTTTTTAGTTTTTCGATACTGAGTTCTTTATCCTTCAGCTCTTTATCATGTGCCATTTCTATTTGCCTCAGCCTAAGATTGCTTTCGGTCGAAAAAACCGAGTCTTTTGTTTCGGTGTAAGCAACATATTCTTCCATTGCCCGCCGGGAGTCGCCCATGCTCAGGTAGGCCTTGCTCAGCGATTTGCTGAATTTTATCATGCCCCGCAGGTAGTCGATTTTTTTGCACGACTCGATGCTCTTTTTAAGAAAGAAAATTCCCTTATTCAGGTTGGCAGTTTTACTAAATGATACGAGACTGTCCGGTCTAATACGTCCGTCCGGCGTTCTCGAAATATAATAGTAAACTTCGCCTATATTTCCTTCGTTAAGTGCTATCCCGGTTTTGTTGCCATTCGCCTCTTCCATGCGCAGCGCATCAAAATCATATGCGAGTGCCTCTGAATATTTGTTCTGAGATGCATAGAGTGTTCCAATATTTGACAAGGCTGCAGCCACTCCCTTTCTGTTGTCTGTCTGTTTGTATATATTCAGTGCCTTCATCAGGTAGTCTAATGCGTGGGGATAATCATTTTTTTGGTCATAAATACTACTTGCATTAACAAGGTTTATTGCGAGGCCGTTCTTGTTATCAATCTTCTCATCTATTTTCATCGCTTTGCGGTAGTATTCCAAAGCCTTTGATGTATCGCCCCGGTTGGCGTAAAGAAGGCCAATATTGCCCATGTTGGTAGCAATACCAAGTTGGTCCTCTATTTCCTGATTAATACTGAGTGCCTTCAGTTCAAATTCCAATGCTTTAGGGTAGTCTGATTTAGCCTTGTAGTTAATGCCGAGGTTTCCGCTTGCAAGGGCTATTCCTTTTTTCCACACCATTTTTTTCGACAGCTCCAGTGCCTCTTCACCATATTTTATTCCCTTATTGGTATTCAGAGTCGAATAGTTGAATGATAAGCAACTTAGCAATATAATCTTTGTCGTGTCATCCTTTGTTTTGGCGAGTACATTTATTATAGAGTCAATTTTTTGTTGGTCCTGCGCGCGGGCAGGCGGGAGGCTACCCGTGATGGTCAGCAAAAACAAAATGCTGATATACACCCGGTGTTTACCTGATTGTAAATTTTTTTTCATGTAGGTTGGATGACAATTATTTTTTAAATGTAAGGCATTCCGAATTGACATCAATGAAATCTATTTAACCTTACCAATGTTTTAGCATGTTATAGAGTTCGCTTCGTGAAAGTGTTGTTTTTTAAAATTGTAGTCTATCCATTTTCATTTCTTCGAAATTCCACTAATGCCTCTGCAATATTAAAATTGTTTTTGGTAAGTAAGGCTTCGCTTTGCGCTTCATTGAGGCCTGTTTTTTCCATTACAATTCTCTTTCCTCTGGCAATCAATTTATTGTTACTTAGCTTCATGTGTATCATTTTGTTACCCTCAACCCGTCCAAGTTGTATCATGGTTGCAGTCGATATCATATTCAATACAAGTTTTTGTGCCGTCCCAGCCTTCATGCGGGTGCTTCCGGTTACGAATTCCGGGCCCACTAATACTTCAATAGGGTATGCAGCAACCGCCGCCGCTGCACTATGCTCATTACATACTATGCAACCGGTTCGTATATTCCTTTCGTTGCAGGCTTGCAGCGCATGCACTACGTAAGGGGTGCGGCCACTTGCAGTAATGCCTATTACTATGTCTTTCTCATTTATATTATATTGCTCTAAATCTTTTATACCCTGTTTGGTGTCGTCTTCTGCGCCCTCTATTGACTGTCTGATTGCTGCATCACCTCCTGCAATTATTCCTATTACCATTCCTGGTGGCACACCAAATGTTGGCGGGCATTCGCTTGCATCAACAATACCCAGCCTGCCGCTGGTGCCTGCACCTATGTAAAATAACCGACCTCCTTTCTTTAACTTATCCACTACTTGCAAAAGCAGGGCCTCTATTTGGGGCAATGAGCGCGCCACGCTGCTGGCTACGGTTTGATCTTCCTGATTTATTGAAGTAATCAATTCAGTGATTTCCATATGCTCGAGGGCTTCATAGCCCGAATCTCCTTCGGTAAGTGAGTGGTCCTCCATATTGTAGTTTTTAAATCGGCTTGCCAGTATGCAGGGTGAATTTTACGCTGGTCATTGGCTAAAGCGAAGGTGGATTTTTATATGCTAAAGTTAGGAATTACACTTCGACTTCCTATTATACATGGCCCGAATGGTTAAAAAATATTGCGTCTGATTTGGTTAGTTTCGAAGTATAAAAATCCTTATTTGTTAATGAATTTACTATTTTTCGACCGTTCGTGAAGTATTCCGACCGTTCGTGAAGTTTATTTGGCATACGGTGT
>CAILMA010000188.1 GCA_903835145.1 uncultured Bacteroidota bacterium | reverse complement strand
TGGTGGTCTTTGGTATGTGTTTTTATGAACCATTTTACACGATCCCACTGCTCATCGGTTACTTTATTGTGCAGCAACCGAATAGTGCCAATATTGAATGACTCTTTGAAAATGGTTTTACCCTGCGCATACAGGGTAACCTCAGTGCTACCACCACCTACATCAATATAGATATAGGAGTTGTTGCTGCCAAGATTATCGGCTATGTGTGTCTCATAGAGTATATTGGCTTCTTCGAGGCCGGAAATGATTTTGATATCAAAGCCGGTTTCGGCAAGAATTTCTTTCATGATTTCGGCTCCGTTGGTAGCATCGCGCATGGCTGATGTAGCGCAGGCTTTATATGCCTCAACGTTGTAAATGTTCATAAGGAGCTTGTAGGCCTTCAATGTTTCAATGAGCTTTTGCTTCTTTACATCAGATACAAAACCATTGTCAAAAACATCGAAACCAAGCCTGAGCGGTATCCTGAGCAGGGTAAGCTTTGTAAAATCGACCGAGCCATCTTTATAAACGGAAGTCTCGGAGATGAGCAGCCGAGCTGCATTTGACCCAATATCTATCGCCGCAAGTATCAATCTACGTATTTTTTATTTTGCAGGTATTTATAAATAGCAACCTGAGAACGCACTTCGGGGGCCCGTTCGGCTCTCTGCACGTATTGGTTGCTCTGTTCGTTGTCCAATTTACGCCCTTTTACGTTTTCGGCAAGCTGAATGTTCATGATTTCTATCAGTTCCTGCTGAATTTCGGCATCATAGATAGGAGTTGCCACCTCTACTCTATGGTCCAGGTTGCGCACCATCCAGTCGGCCGACGAAATAAATACCTGGGGCTTACCGCCATTATCAAAAATAAATACTCTTGCATGTTCGAGATAATCGTCAATTATGCTAATGGCAGTCATGTGGCTCTTGAACATTTTCTGTTCGGTATACGCACAACATATACCCCTTACCACCAGCTTAATGTCAACACCAGCTTTTGCTGCTGCATATAGCTTTTCGATCAGCAGTTTATCTACGAGGCTATTTAGTTTTATGACGATGGAGCCCTTCTTGGTCTTTTTGCTGAGCCTGATTTCTTTATCTATCAGAGCGAGGAATGCATTGCGCATGGTAGTCGGGGCCACTGGCAGCGTCTTGCAATATTGGAGCCCCTTACCTTTTTTGTCGATGTTCTCGAGGTAGTCGAAAACCCGGTTTATGTCGGATATTATGTTTCTGTTGGTTGTTAACAGGCAATGATCGCCGTAGTAGGTAGCAGTATTCTCGTTGAGGTTGCCGGTAGAAACGAATGCATATTGTTTAATCTTGTTGAATTCCCGTTTTTTGATGACGCAGATCTTGGCGTGTACCTTCATATCTGGCTTGCCGAGGATAACTTTTACGCCCTCCTCATCCAGCTGAGCCTTCCAGCGCATGTTTGCTTCTTCATCGAACCTTGCCCGGAGCTCCAGCATAACCGTAACTTCCTTGCCGTTTCGAACCGCATTAATAAGTGCATTGATGACCTTTGAGTTTTTGGCAAGGCGGTAGCAGGTGATTCTTATGCTCTGTACGTTCGGGTCGATGGCCGCTTCGCGAAGGAGGTCGATAATAGAATCGAAGGAGTGGTAAGGGAAATGGAGCATTACATCTCGCTTCTCCAGTACCTCCATTATGCGCAGTGGCTGGCGCAGCAACTGGTGCACAAATGGCTGCTGCCGAGGCTTTATGTCCGTGAATATAGTACTCGGGAAATCAATAAAATCTTTGAAATTATGGATGCGCCCGCCGGGTATCATGTTGTCTTTCTTCGTGATACCAATGCGCTTGGTGAGGTAGGATAGCAATGTAGGGTCTATCATACGGTCGTAAACGAAACGCGTTGCACGGCCTTTCTTACGGTTTTTCAGACCTTTTTCCAACTCAGCAATCAGGTTGGTATTTACTTCATTATCTATATCGAGCTCCGCGTCACGGGTTACTTTTATGATGTAGCCCATGAATTTATTGAAGCCGAAAGGCGCAAACAAGCTTGGCAGGTTGTACCTTATTATATCCTCGAGCAAGATAACATCTGTAGAGTCATTTTCTGATGGCAGTATCACAAACCGGGGCAATACCTTGGTTGGAATTTCGATAAGTGCATAACGCTGCAGCATGGAGTTTTTGCTGCTGCCAAGTACACACGCGAGGTAAATAGACTTATCTCTGAGCAGTGGGGTATGCGGTATGGTCTCAATCATGAGCGGGATGATCTGCGTCCTCACCTTCTGCTCAAAGTATTTTTTTACAAATTCCTTCTGCGTCTTCGACAGGTGGTGTTCGTTCTTAATGAGCACACCTTTTTTGGCGAGTTCCCCAATAATATCGGCAAATATGTGGTCAAACTCGTCCTGCTGGGCAATGACGGTTTGCTGTATTTTTTTTAATATTTTATCAGGATTTGCCTCGAGGTGCATTTTAGCCTCTTTACCGAGCAGCACCATTCTACTGAGAGCGGCCACCCGTACCCTGAAAAACTCATCGGTATTATTAGAGAAAATACCCAGGAAACGTAGCCTGTCGTGAATGTGATTAGTGGTGTCGCTGGCTTCCTGCAAAACGCGTGCATTGAATGCAAGCCAGCTCAGATCCCGTATTATCGTGTGTTTGGTGTAGTTAATCATGGACTGTTGTCAAATTTCAAATTTACTCGGTTACCGTTGCAATTGATAACAGTTGACACTAAAAAGCGAAAATTCACAATTTCTTAATCGTGGGGCATCAATAGGAGTATAAATATAGGGATTCTCCACTACTGACAAGGAGTTGTTTGGTAAATTGGCCGGTTTAGGGTCAGAAAAAAAGGAATGCTGATAATAGCTTGAGCCATAAAATGACGCCAACTCAACGTACAATGTTACGAAACCCAGTTTTCGAATTGGATGAATTATGAAAATTGGCGCGCGGTTATTTTGCCGGAAACCTATTTGGGACAGGCAAATAAAGCTATAGGCCCTTGATGCGGGAAATGATAGATGTGGTGGAGTAGCCTTCCACGAAGGGTATGATTTCGACGCTGCCACCACTGCGGAGGACGAAATCGGCACCGACTATCTTATCAATAGTATAGTCACCGCCTTTTACGAGTACATCGGGCCGGAGTAAGTGAATTAGTTCCTGCGGGGTGTCTTCATCAAAAAGGCAAACGGCATCCACACACAACAGGGAAGCGGCCTGAAATGCACGGTCGTTTTCGTGGGTTACTGGTCTTTCAGGGCCTTTGAGGCGGCGCACAGATGCATCGGTGTTAAGGGCGAGTACCAGCTTATTGCCATAATCAGCAGCGCGGGCCAGCAGATCGAGGTGGCCATGGTGCAGTATATCAAAACAACCATTGGTGAACACGATTTTACGGCCTGAGGCGCGCCAAACATTGCATTGCTGCAACATTGTCTCGCGGCTATGAATCTTATTCTTTACCCATTGCAGCTTTTGCATCTCGTTTCTTATTGTAGGAATGAATAAATAAAAGGGAAATAACACCGAGCACTACCACTACTACAGTTTGCACAGCCCATGCTATCCATCCGAAGGCTTGGGCGGGAACATCATCTATGTGATAAGGGCCGCTTAGTATCTGAGCTACGAGGTAGGGGTAAGCGCCAATGCCACCGGGAGTAGCGATGAGCCCCACGCTGCCGTAAACCAATACCACCATTGAGGCAGTGAAGGTGAAATTTTGAGTATGCGGGAGGCTACGAAGGCCAATGTATATCTGCAAGGCATACATAAACCACATGATAACCGTGAGCCCAAGGAACTGCCACTTGTTTTTCATATGAACAATGGACAGGATACCGTGTGTCATTTCTTTCATGAAGAGGCCGACCTTGGTTTCCCGGTTGCGACGGTAGAGCAATACCAGCACTACGAGAAGCAAAGCAGTACCCACGGCACCAAGCACCAGAAACGTCCGATGGCTTTCGATATCTTGGGTCACTTTTGCCATTTTTTCACCAATGTAGTCATTTATGGTTCGCATCTCGAGCAGGAAAGCTAAAACAGCGATGAGAAAAAGGCAGAGCACATCGAATGCGCGCTCAGCGACTATTGTGCCCACCATTTTATGAGGGGGCATTTTTTCATACTTGGCCAGAACGGTGCATTTCGCTACTTCCCCCGCCCGAGGCAATGCCAGGTTGGTGATGTAGCCAATCATAACCGCAAACATGGTGTTGGTCTTGGTAGGATGGAGATCGATTGTAGCGAGCAGGTAACGCCAGCGCAAAGCACGCGTGTAGTGCGACAGGAACCCGGCAATTACAATTGGAATAAGATACCACGGATTCAGACTTTCTATGGCATCTACGAGGTCGCTCCGTTGCTTATCGGTTAGCTCATGAAGCATATGATAAGTAATCCAGATCCCGAGCCCAAGGAAAATAACGTATTTTAATATTGTTGCAAGGGCTTTCTTCATTTCGGTATCAATCGGTGTTTACAAACTATTGTCCTCTTTCGGGAAAATAATTACGGGCTTGTGTGTTTTAGCCTCTTCGAAAGGCATTAGAGCGTAAGATACAACAATTATAGTATCTCCCACAGCTACGCGTCGTGCGGCAGGCCCGTTCATGCATATCATGCCTGTGCCTCGTGTACCCTTGATCACGTATGTTTCAAGGCGCTCTCCGTTCTCTATATTGAGTACAGTAACTTTCTCATTTTCTATGATATTGGCTGCGTCCATCAGATTTTCATCAATGGTTATGCTGCCTATATAGTTAAGGTTAGACTCGGTAATTTTTACCCGATGTATCTTTGATTTGAGTACTTCTATTTGCATAGCGGGGGCAAAGGTACGAGGTTTATACAAAAGGGCGAATATAGAGAAAGATTAATATCTGAATTAATAGGAAGTACCTCCAACCGAGGGCAAAATGACCCGGGGTTTTCATGTTCAAGCTCGCTGTTTTTTTGGGAAGAAAATATTTTTGACAATCGGTTGGTATTGCATTTCCAGTAGGTAGGACAGCCCGAATAGTACTGCAAAAAAGGCAATTATTTTAAATAAAAAACCTAACGGACTTGCAAGCGACCATAGGCCGAATGCATAGATAAGCGGCGAATGAATGATATAAAGTGCATAGGAAATATTGCTGACCGGGGCTACCGACTTTAGTGCGCCAACAAACCGTGGCTTGAACTTTGCATTTGCTACCCATAGTACAATGCTGCTTGTAAGCAGTAAGGCGGGCACTATGTATTGCTTATCAATCATTCGCTGCCAGTTATAGGCAAATGGGATGGTGCACATAACGGCGGTGGAAACGATGAACAGCGAGTAAAGCAACAGCTTGTAGCCCTTTATATACGTATGGGTAAGTGCGAGGATGAGCATAATAGCCAGCGGATAAAAGTACATATCGAAATAGGTAATGATCTGCTGGTATTCTGAAAAGTGGCTGTAGTCGGGCAGGTGCAGGTGCAGCGCTTTTATTACCGGCTCGTAGGGGTTGAACTTTTGGAGGCTGAACAGGAGCAAAAAAACCGATAGTACGCGGGACGATGATATATCCCATACTTTTTCGGCATTGTATGTGCCGAGCCATGCGCCAGTGATCCAAAAAAGGAAACCTATCAATACACTTATGATAAGGGGGTGGACGGGATAGCGCAACGAAACCCCGAAAATCAATGCCAAAACGACAAGCAAGGCGCCCATAGTTTTGAGGTAATTGATTTTGAAATAGGAAAAGAAGATGAAAATGAGGTAGAAAAACATTTCGAACTCCAGCGACCAGAGTGGACCATTTTCTTTAACAACATTATCGAGGGGAACGCTTACGAGGAACAAATTAGAAAGCCAGGTGGATAGAGGATACTTACCTGACGCTACTAATACTGTGAGCAGTATAGCAATAACATATATAGGGAATATACGAACGACCCGCTTCTTGAGATACGTAGAGATTGCAGCACCGTTCGCCAATG
>CAILMA010000187.1 GCA_903835145.1 uncultured Bacteroidota bacterium | reverse complement strand
TCTTGGCTTTACAACAGGTGAAAATTTTGCACAGTTAAAAAATGGAGCAACGGGGGTTAGCTACCTGCCCGTTTCAGATCTTTCGACAGACCCTATTTTTGCCGGTTTGATTGATAAATCAAAACTTGAACAGGCTTTTGCGTCTATAAATACCTCTGTCGAATACACCGTCCTGGAACAAATGGCAGTACTTTCAATTGCTGATTGTCTGGCGCAGAATTCCAAAATCAAAGCTTCTTCACCTGGTACATTGTTCATCCTATCAACCACTAAAGGAAATATTGACCTCATTAACACCTCGAAAACCACAGGATTTAACGACAAACGAAAGTTTTTATGGGAAGCGGCCAATGTAATAGCACAGCATTTCGGAAATCCGAATAAACCAATTGTTGTATCTAATGCTTGTATATCAGGGGTCGTTGGCCTCATTACTGCTAAACGTATGATTGAAGACCGGCTTTACGACACTATCGTCGTTTGTGGTGTAGATGTTCTTTCCCAATTCGTTGTATCAGGTTTCCAGTCGTTTAAAGCGGTAAGCAATAGTATTGCCCGGCCATTTGATGCCAGCCGAGATGGCATATCATTAGGCGAAGCCTGCGGAACAATCGTAGTCACATCAAATCCTGAATGCGCAAAAGTGCCGGATAAAATAGTCATAACCGGTGGCTCCAGCGCAAACGATGCAAATCACATATCCGGGCCTTCCAGAACAGGAGATGGCTTGCTGCTTGCCATAGAAAACACATTGAAAGAAGCATTTGCGGCTCCGGCTGATATAAGTTTTATTTCAGGGCACGGCACAGCAACCATTTTTAACGACGAGATGGAATCCTTCGCGCTTACACGAGCCGGGCTTGCTCAAGTGCCGGTGAATAGCCTTAAAAGTTACTACGGCCACACCCTTGGTGCGGCCGGTATTGTAGAATCTGTTGTATCATTGCAGTCCATGAGGGAAAATTATCTGATAGGTACCTTTAACTATTCAAGCTTAGGCGTATCTAATCTTATTAACGTTATTGCCTCATCGTACAGCGCATCCGTTTCAAATTGCCTGAAAACAGCTGCCGGTTTCGGAGGTTGTAACGCAGCTATATTATTTCAAAAACAATAAGTAAATCTGATTTTCTATATGCTCGGTGCCGCTTTTATCACATCCTACTGCACAATTAAACCATGGGAAGTTTCCATCGATGGCGCAGTTGGCTACGTGGATAATGGTGAGTTTACTACTGCAGATTTTCTTAAAAATATCTATAAATCCTACAACGTAGATTACCCTAAATTTCATAAAATGGATAATCTGTGCAAGTTGGGCTTGCTTAACGCAGAATTGCTCATAAGGAACAGCGAGGTCACCCAAAAGTATAAACCTGAGGAAATAGCAATTGTACTGACAAACAGTGCTTCGTCGCTTGACGTGGATCAAAAATATCAGGCTACAATCCAAGAGAAAGATAACTTTTTTCCAAGCCCGGCAGTTTTTGTCTACACACTACCCAATATTTTAATCGGCGAAATCGCAATTAAATATAAAATTACAGGAGAAAATGCTTTCTTTATAGCCGAGCAATTTGACCCGCATTTTATGAATAGCTACATCAGCAACTTATTAAATACAAATAAAGCCCGCTGTTGCATCGCTGGCTGGGTTGAATTTTACAACAACTCATTTAACTCTTTTTTATATGCCGTGGAGCAACAGCCCGGCAAGTTAACACTGGAACATACAACGGAAATACTTGGACAAATATTTTAAAAACATATACCATGAATGCACTAATTGATAAATTGAAGGGTGAAATTATTGAGCAACTAAACCTTACAGAAGTTTCTCCGGCTAATATGGATGCAAATGCTCCGCTTTTCGGCGACGGACTTGGTTTGGACTCTATTGATGCACTTGAACTGATTGTTTTGCTTGAAAAAAACTATGGCATTAAAATCAACGACCCTAAGGACGCCAAAGCAATATTTACATCCATCCAATCGATGGCTGACTATATAACAGCGCACAAAAAATAGTTAATAAAACGAGCAAGCAACAAATAAACGAAGGATAATGCCTGATCATGTTTATGTAACCGGAATGGGAATAATATCCGCCATTGGTAATTCTGTGGAGGAAACTTTCCATTCGCTTTATACCGGTAAAACAGGAATTGGTAAAATCAAATACCTGGATACAGTTCATAAAAACGACTTTGTTGCCGGTGAAATAAAACGCAGCAACGAGGAACTCATAGCACTTGCCGGAATTGGGGACTACAACCGCACTGCGCTTTGTGGCTATATAGCTGCAAGGGAAGCACTTTACAATGCGGGGATAGTTGATATCAATGAGGCCCGTACAGGACTTGTTACGTCAACAACGGTCGGCGGCATTTGCCACGCTGAAAATGTTTATAAAGATTTTTTCGAGGGCATATCCAACGAAAATTTTACCGATAGCTACCTCAGTGGCGTTAGCGCTAACATTATGGCATCTCATTTGGGCATTACTGAATTTGTAACTACCATCAGTACCGCTTGCTCTTCCGCTGCCAACGCTATTATGCTGGGTACGAGGCTTATAAAAAACAACATGCTCGATAGGGTTGTCGTTGGCGGAGTGGACACACTTTCCAAATTCACGTTTAACGGATTTAATACACTCATGATTCTTGACCGGGAATGGTGCAAACCATTCGATGAGAACCGGAAAGGACTCAACCTGGGTGAAGGTGCTGGGTTTCTGGTGCTGGAATCAGAGCGGCTTGTAAGGCAGAAAAACAAGAAAATATTGGCTCGAATAGCCGGGTATGGCAATGCAAATGACGCATACCACCAAACAGCATCATCTCCCGATGGCGTTGGTGCGTTACTCGCAATGGAAAAAGCATTGAAGATTGAAGAGCTTAAACCAAGCCAAATCAGCTATATAAATGCACACGGCACCGGTACAGCCAATAATGACTCATCAGAAGGGATGGCCATGCAAAGGCTGTTTGGTGCTGAAATTCCACCATTTAGTTCAACCAAAGCATTTACAGGCCACACCCTGGCCGCTGCCGCTGCTGTAGAAGCTGTTTTTTCGATCCTTGCCATTCAGAATAGCGTGATTTTCCCGGGACTCAACCGACACGAGCAAATGAAAGACGTAAGTATTTCTCCAATCGACCAGCTGATGATAAACCAGCCGCTCGAATATGTTATGTCTAATTCCTTCGGCTTCGGCGGTAATTGTTCATCATTGATTTTTGCTAAACGATAATATGAAAGTATATATCAACGGTTCTGCCTGCATCTCCCATTACAACACAATTTTCGAAGACTATTTTTTCGAAGATGCAACAGCGATGCCGGCTGCTAATCAGCTTCCTGCTACAGAACCTGTTTACAAAGACTTTATTACAACCGGCGTCATTCGCAGGATGTCCCACATCGTTAAAATGGGT
>CAILMA010000186.1 GCA_903835145.1 uncultured Bacteroidota bacterium | reverse complement strand
TGTTTTGGGTGTTATTTTAAAAGTGCCGTCCTGCTCGTTTTCTTTCAGGTAGCCATTTTCTTTCAGCTCTTCAATAAAGTCGCCGATGCCATAGTTTTTGTCAGTAAGGCCGTATTTTTTATCGAGCTGGGTGAGCCAGCTGAGTGCTTCTGCGGCGTCGCCATTGGTGTAGCCAAGCATTTCGGTGAATAAACTAAGGAGTTTATCAAAAGGCGTTTTTGCGTCCTGATTGGGGTCGAATTTCGAGAAAAGGTATCCTTGCATTGTTGAAAACGGTATTGATAAAAACGGTGCGGCTATAGTAGCCGCCCATCCTAAGTATAAAGTTACGGTATAAAGCCAGTTGCATCTTTAATAGGAATATAGAATATGCTTATAGCCGATTGAGAAGCAGAAATTGAGTAGAGCCCAGGTGCTATTTTACGCGCCGGTCTTTCCAGCTATAGGTGCCCACGAAGCCAAGGAAGCCGGCGAGCGTGATGTAGGCGATATGCAGCGGCTGGAGGAAGGGGTAGTAAACCTGGGTCCAGGGGCGGCGGAAAAACACAGCGATAGGTGCCATGAAAAGGCCCTCCATTATAATTTTTATGACGAGCATGATACCCGCGACCAGCCAAAACTGCTGATGGAAAAACCCTGCAATAGCAAGGACTACAAAGGAAACGTTGAACAGGTAAACCAACATAAGGACTGAGGTGAGTCGCTTGTCGTCGTATTTGCCGGATTTGGAGGCCCACCGAACGCGCTGCTGCAGGAAGCTGACCCAATCGGGCTGGGGCAGGGTAGTGATAGTAGCCTGCTGAGATTTGAGGTAGGCAATTTTGCCCAGCGGCAGGCGGCTTATTTTCATCATGAGCAGGTAATCGTCGCCACTGGCAAGGTGGTCTATACCCTCGTAGCCCTGCACCTGATCGTAGGCTGCTTTACTGAAAGCGAGGTTGGCACCGTTGCTCATATTGCCGAGTTTCATGCGGTGGGCTGCGGCTGTGATGCCCTGCATGCCCATAAAATCTATCATCTGGAAAATGCGGCACAGGCCGCCGGTTGCAATGAATACTACAGGGGCAACAATCATAGCTGGTTGTTGTTGCTCATATATGCAGGCAAGGTGCAACAGCCATGCGTTCGGCGCAACACAGTCGGCATCAGTTGTAACTATGAGTGCTCCTTTTGCGCGGGATATACCTGCGCCAAGCGCTGCTTTTTTGTAGGCATTTATTTTTTTGTCGCGCGGCAGGTGGTGAGCCAGGTTAAGGTAACGCAAGCGGGTATCGGTGAATTCGTTGATGATTTGGGCGGTGCTGTCTTCGGAATGGTCGTCTACGACAATTAGCTCAAAAAGGTGTGGCGGATAGTTTTGTGCGAGGATGGATGCGATGCACCTTCCGATGTTATCCTGCTCGTTGCGTGCAGGAACAATAACGGTGATGAATGTAGCGGGTTCGTAGCCTACTGGCAGCCTGAACTCCTTCTGCTGAGCCCAGCCACGTATGTATGCGACCATAAGGACCACATAGGCAAGGGTAATTAAAGAGCAGATGGCTACAATTATGTTCATTTTATGGTGTGCAGGCTGTGTGCCAGTACGTGATTTTACTGTTTGGGGGTGGAAAGAATGATAAAAATAGACAAAGTTATTGTTACGTAGCCCTTTGGCGGTTAAGTTGCTTGCTTTTCGGGGTTTATATGCTACCTCAATCCCCCCGGCCCCCTTTCTCCACGAGTGGAGAAAGGGGGTGACATTTGACGGAATCTCATTTTCAATGCTTGAAAATGGTGTGATTTTTTTCGACGATTTAGGGTAGGAGGGCTGAACATTACTGAGTCAGCCGCAGTGGAGAAAGCGGGTGACATTTGATGAAATCTCATTTTCGATGCTTGAAAATGGTG
>CAILMA010000185.1 GCA_903835145.1 uncultured Bacteroidota bacterium | reverse complement strand
TGCCCACTATGTCGCAATAGCAATTTTTTTCTTACCCATGTCCGTTATTTCCTCCAAAACATATCGTTCTTCAAGGCGTTCCAACTTCTTATCTACCTCCACTAATTGCTTTTCAATATTCTGAATGTTCTCTTCCTTCTGCTCATTCGATTTATTATATTCAACAATCATTTGCTCTTTTATCAGGTACTGCATCGCCTCGTCAAATTCAAGGCAGTATTCTGACAGCGTTTGAGCAAAACGTTCGTGAAGAGTATCAGCCCTCATATTGCAGTTGCATCCCTTTGTGTTGCATTTATAGTAATACTTCTGATTCTTGTAAGCCTTGTATGCTCTGAGGAACTGCCCACACTCATCGCACTTATAAAACCGTTTAAGCGGTATTTCGTCATTCTCAGGATTGGTGCGATAGCCTTGTTTGTTCTCAGATAGAACGTCATTCGCCTCAAGGAAAAGCTCTTTAGAGATCATCTTCTCATGATTGCCCTCTATTACCTGCCCTTCCAAAGCGGTATGAACCATTAGGCCACAATAAAACGGATTGCGGAAGAACGCTGAGATTCTCTGGTTAGTAATTTTTAGCCCTTGAGCGGCAAGCCTCCTGATAATCTCCTCGCTGGATACCCTTTCCTTGACCTTCCAGTGGAACGCCTTTTTGAGCAGCCTACCATCCTTATTGAGCACAATAGACCGCTTGCCATTGGATTTGACAATGTCATAACCAATAGGAGGTGCAGTAGGCCATTCTCCTCGCAGGAGCATTTCCTTAACACCAGCCATGCATTTCTCCCTGCGCTGTTGGTTCTCATACTCGCTAAATATGAACTGTATATTTTGTTGCAGGCTGCCGCTTGCTGTTGATGCATCGGTAGGTTGCGTTATGGAGCAAACTACAATACCCTGCTTTTTCAATTGCTCGGCTATGTAAATAGCATTAGCACCGGAACGGCTGAACCGATCAACGCTATAAACTATGATGTGCGATATCTTTTCTCTGCTCTTCTTCAGAAAAGATAGCATGTTATTAAACTGCTTCCGCTCATCGGTCTTTGCACTCTCAAACGTGCCCCCGAAGTAGCCCATAATTTGAAGGTTCCCCTTTTTAGCAAACATTTCACAAGCCTTCTTCTGTGTATCAAGGCTTAAATTGTTGTCGGCCTGCTCTTTAGTTGAAACACGTGTATAGATAACGCAGTTACTGCCTTTAGTTTTTGCCTTATTTGAGCCTTTAGCAAAGGTTTTGAATAGTGTAATGTCGCTCATGCTGCTTTAGTTAGTTGATTATCAATATGTAATGCAATTTTCTTGCCAGACTTTTTCCTTTTAGAAACCACATTATAAATAAACCGAGTATAGTTCCTGATGGTGTCTATCAATTCATTTACCTGTTCATCAGTGTAGTTTTTAAATCTCTCAAATCTCCTAACCTCTTCCGGGGTAATGTCATGTGTCCTGTCATACGAATTTACGTGTCCTGTATTATTCTTCATAGCGTCATTTTTTATGCAAACTACTATCTATTAAAATCTGCGTTTTCAGGCTTATGCTGAGTTGTGCAGAGTTATGTTGAACGATGCTGAATTGAGCAGAACATTGGTCATTTATACTATACATCACAGCCTTATACTCTTTCCAAATTAAGCGCAAGTTACTACCACCTATATACCTCCTTTCCGTGTTTGGGCATTTTTTACTATCATATACCATATAGTTGGAAGCGCCGATCAAATTGACCACCCTTGGCCGATTTAAACTGACCAGGGCTGGCCGGACTAAATTGACCATTTCAGGCCGGCCCAAATTGACCACCTGATACGAAGAAAAAGTTCATGCTTTTAGGAGCCATTAATGTTAAGTTTCAAGCAAACTTGATAATGATGGCAAACAATCCAATAAGCATGAGTAAGATTAGACAAATCCTGCGACTACATAGCCAGGGACGTAGTAAAGTACAGATAGCCACACAAACAGGCATATCACGTAACACGCTTAAGAAGTACCTCAACGAGTTGACAGCCAGCAAGTTGACTTTTGAAGAGATTGCTGAACTGAGCGATAAAGACCTTGAGCACCTGTTTATAAAGCCCGAAGGAAAGCCTGTAAATGATAAGTTACAGACGCTTTTTAACCTTTTTCCTGCGATTGACAAGGAGCTCAAGAAAAAAGGGGTAACCCGGTTGATGTTATGGGAAGAATACAAGCGTAACCATCCTGATGGCTTCGGCAAGAGCCAGTTCAAGCATTACTTTGCCCAATGGAAGGCACAGGTCAATCCGACCATGCATATAGAGCACAAGGCCGGTGATAAGCTATATGTGGACTTTGCCGGTGATAAGTTGAGCATTATTGACAAGCAAACAGGAGAAGTACGGCAGGTTGAGGTATTTGTTGCCATTCTTGGTGCAAGTCAGCTTACTTATGTGGAAGCTGTATTGACACAGCAGAAGGAGGATTTTATTGCAGCCTGTGAAAATGCCATGTATTACTACAATGGCGTGCCCGCAGCCATCGTACCAGACAATTTAAAATCAGCAGTTACAAAGAGTAGCAAGTATGAGCCTGTCCTCAATGATACTTTTGCTGACTTTGCCGAGCATTATAGTACAACCATATTACCTGCAAGGGCATACAAGCCAAGAGGCAAAGCACTGGTGGAGAATGCAGTCAAGATAATTTACACCCGCATATATGCAAAAATAAGAGACAGTAGCTATCATTGTCTTGAAGATCTGAATGCTGCCATTAAAGCTGCTCTGGATGAGCATAATAACGCATTTTTAAAAGGCAGGAACTACAGTCGCAGGCAGCAGTTTGATGAAGTAGAGAAGGTAGCTTTAATGCCATTGCCCCCTTTACGCTATGAACTTAAGAAACACTTGTTTGCCACAGTGGCTAAAAACGGTCATGTTGGACTTAGTGCAGATAAGCATTACTACAGCGTACCCTATCGGTTTATTGGTAAAAAGGTAAAGATTTTATATTCCCGCCACAGTGTAGAGATTTATTACAACTATGAGCGTATAGCATTGCACAATCGCACAAAGAGTGCCTATCATTATACAACCAATAAAGACCATTTAGCCTCAACTCATCGCTTTGTCAGCGAGTGGACACCAGAACGCTTTACCTCCTGGGCAGAAAGTATACATGAGGATGTGAAGCTATACATCTTAAAGGTTCTTGACCGCAAGCAACACCCTGAACAAGCCTACAAGTCTTGCATGGGCATATTGGGCTTTGCAACGAAGGTTGGCAACGAAAGATTGATAAAAGCCTGCCGGCGTGCTTTGGGTTATGGAGCATATAACTATAAGACGATCCAAAAGATACTGGAAAACGAACTGGACAAACGAGACGGGCCGGATGAAACTGACCAGCTTGTGATGCCGTTCCATGACAATATACGAGGGGAAGATTATTACAAATAGTTACTAAAAAAACAAATAATATGAATGCGGCAACATTAGACAAAATGCGAAAAATGAAGCTCCAAGGAATGTACAGAGCTTTTAAAGCCAACGTAGAAGCAGGACTGGAAGAAAAATACACTCCTGATGAGATCATTGCCCACCTCATAGATGCCGAGTGGGATGAGCGCCAGAACCGTAATGTTCAATTAAGGGTAACAAATGCCCGCTTCCGGTATAAAGCAATGGTAGAAGACATCTATTATCACGCAGACCGTAATATTGACAAAAACCTGATTATGCGTTTTACGGACTGTAAGTTTATAGCCTGCATTATTCATAAAAAAGGAGAAAAGTCCTTGGTAAGTTCAAGATAACTGCTTATCTTATAGCTGCTTAGGCCACAAACCAAAAGACTTTTCTATGGGCAAAATTAGCGAAACAAATTCTGTTGACCAAGGTGTTCTTTTTGACCTATCTCCAGTGAAGGGAAAGCCAGTCACGCTCAGTTTTACGGGCAATGATATTTCTTCGGATGGAGGTCTCTTGCTGCTACGGGAATGTGAGCAGCGTGTGGGGATCATAGATGCGATTGGCGCATGCATAAAGGACGATCGCCATTCGTCATATATTAAGCATAGTTATAAAGAGTTGCTTACGCAACGGGTCTTGCAAATAGCGGCTGGCTATGAAGATGCTGATGATTGCGACAGCCTTCGCAGCGATGATATTTTAAAGATATGCAGCGGTGTGTTGCCTTCGCAAGGGCATCTGTCCTCTCAGCCAACAATGAGCCGTTTTGAGCAGACACCCACCCGTGGCGACCTGTATCGTATAGCAGAGGCCTTCGTAAATAATTTCATAAAATCATATATAGAGCAGCCGAAAGTTATTGTCCTGGACTGTGATGATACGAACAGTAATACTTATGGAGCGCAGCAGCTTTCCCTTTTCAATGACTATTATGGGGAATATTGTTATATGCCCCTTCATATTTATGAGGGTTTATCGGGGAAACTGGTAACGACCATATTAAAGCCGGGCAGGCGTAGCAAGAACCTTAATGTGTTCGCCATCCTGTCGCGCCTAATAGAAAGGCTGCACAGTCATTGGCCTGATACCCTGATCATTGTGCGGGGAGACAGTCATTTCTGTAGCCATCAACTGATGGACTGGTGTAAAGAAAGAGAGCACGTTCATTTTGTTACCGGTATAACCAGCAACAGTACCTTACAGAAGTTGTCTGAGATAACGGTCGCCACAGCACAAAAACAACACAAACACGCTGGCCGCCCGGTAAAACTGTATCACAGCTTTGAGTATAAGGCCGGGTCATGGGCAAACAGCCAGCGTGTGATCGTAAAAGTAGAGGTAAGCGACCTGGGCAGTAATGTCCGCTACATTGTAACCGACCTGCGCCAGGCCCATACCCGAAGTCTATATGAAGATGTTTATTGCGCAAGAGGAGCTATGGAACTGCGAATCAAAGAACACAAAACCTATCTTCGTTCAAACCGTATGTCTTGCTCAAAGTTCTCTGCCAATCAGTTCAGGCTGTTTTTGCATTCAGCAGCTTATGTACTGCTGCACAACCTGCAAACGCAGACCTTACATGCCACCCAATATGCTAAAGCAACCTTCAAAACGATACGGGAGAAGGTAATCAAAGTAGCTGCTTACGTCCGGGAAATAAAGACCAGGATTAAAATAGAGCTTCCAGCCAGTTGCCCTCAAATATCAGAGCTAAGCAGATGCCTTGCGCTTTTTAAAGCGTTGCGAACATAAAGCAACTACCTTTTAAAATAACAATTAGTATAATGCATTGAGATCAAACGGGAAAGTTATGCCCTAATGTGACGAAAACAGGATATATATTACATCCAAAAAGTATATAACACCCCCCTTTACACAAAATAATTTCCTATCACAGATAACTATAGCTTTAAAAGACGCTGGCAAAGCGCTCCATGTGTCTCCACCTACCCAAAAATGACCCGTTTTTGATGTTTATGAATAAAGCAGGATAGATAAGATAAGGGGGAGAATATCCTCATTACCGGCAGTACCGGCATAGGAAAAAGCTACATTGCCTCAGCACTTGGACACCACGCCTGCGGTATGGGTTACAAAGTGGTCTACCATAATGTGCCCAAGCTTTTTTCAAAGCTGAAAATGAGCAAAGCAGACGGATCATATCTCAAAGAAGTAGCCAAAATAGAACGGCAGCATCTACTTATCCTTGATGACTTCGGTATACAGCCTTTTGACTCGCAAAGCAGAGCTGCACTTATGGAACTCATAGAAGACCGGCATGGTAAAGGTGCTCTAATTATTACGTCGCAGGTCCCTGTTGGTAAATGGTTTGAAGTAATCGGAGAGCAAACAATAGCTGACGCTATTATGGACAGAATTATCCATAATGCCCATAGGTTAGAGTTGAAGGGTGAATCCCTGAGAAAAAGGAAAACTATGAATAATGAACTTGATTAACTAAATTTGCCAATAGAAATGCCTGCCGGCGGCGCCCCATTGTCAAGCGATATCTTTTGCAACATCAGTTCTTCGATTGAGCTTTTGAGGAAAAGATATCACTCGCCAATGAGGTAAGAAAATTAAAATTTAATCATTGAAAAAATTAATCATCTAGAATGCATGAACTTAAAATCTTCGCCAGCAAAAAAGGTGGTCAATTTGCCTCGGCCTGAGGTGGTCAATTACATCGGCTCATCCAATCTACACCCGTGTGAGTACGGACGAACAGGCTGATAAAGGTTATAGTCTTCGGGCACAGGTTGAAAAACTGGAGAATTATTGTAGCCAAAAGGACATAAATGTGGTTGCTAGGTTTCAGGACGACCATAGCGCAAAAACTTTTGACAGACCAGAGTTTAAGAAGCTCCTCAGTTTCGCAAAAGCGAATAAGAATAGAATCGATGCTTTATTGTTCATAAAGTGGGATAGGTTCTCAAGAGATGCCACAGATGCCCTTAATATGATAAGGACATTCTTGAACATGGGTATTGATTGCAACGCAATTGATCAGCCAATTGATTTAAGCATACCAGAAAACAGGCTAATGCTTGCTTTTTACATTACTTCACCGCAGGTTGAGAATGAAAGAAGGGGCTTGAATATCACATCTGGTATCAGGCGAGCTAATAGAGAAGGCAGATATACTTCAACAGCACCCATAGGCTATGTCTATGACAGAGATAGCACGAACAAGCCAATACTTGTTAAATCAGACAAAGCAACTCTGGTTGAAGAGATATTCACGCTCTATGCAAGTGGCAATTTCACAAAAGAAGAACTGAGAAAGAAATATGCTTCAAGAGGTATAAACCTCGCAAGCGGATCATTCCATAATATGTTTCACAATGTTGTCTATTGTGGGTTAGTAAAACTTAAACCAGACAAATTCAATCCTGAAGAATATGTACAGGGGATACACGAGCCAATTATCTCGAAAGAGATATTTGACATAGTTCAACATGTGGCTATGGGTAAGAGCAAAGTCAAGGCTAAGCCAGTGAAGGTGATTGAAGAACTCGCATTGCGAGGGTATCTTGTTTGCAGCTCATGTGGAGGCAACCTTACAGGTAGTTGCTCTAAGGGGCATGGTGGCTCATATTACTATTATCATTGTCAGCCAGGTTGTAAAAGTCGTTTCAGAGCAGATATTGCCCATG
>CAILMA010000184.1 GCA_903835145.1 uncultured Bacteroidota bacterium | reverse complement strand
GTTAACCTTTTTGGTTCTGGCTTGTCCAGCTTAGGTTATTTGTAGTTGAAGTTCTGACCCTTACGAATAAATCGGGCAGGTGACTCTTTACAACTGGTGTAAAAGTTAAAAAAGGTTGCGGGCTTCCAATAAAGTCTGTTTTTATCTACCTTTCCGCAATATTACAGCAATGGCTACGATGCTTCTGGAAAAATCAAACTTAACCAATCTTGAACTTATTGCCCGCCAGGTAGTGGAGGGGTTTATCATCGGTTTACATAAAAGCCCTTTCCACGGCTTTTCTGTAGAGTTTGCTGAGCACCGCCTCTATAACCAGGGCGACCCCCTGCGTCATATTGACTGGAGAGTATATGGCCGTACAGATAAACTGTTTGTAAAAAGGTTTGAAGAAGAAACGAATTTACGTTGCTGCCTCGTGATGGATACCTCCTCATCTATGCAATACCCGCAGGATGAAAAGAAGCTGAGTAAGTTGCAGTTTTCAGGTGTGGCAGCCGCCAGCCTCTTACAACTCCTGAAGCGGCAGCTCGATGCCGCATCGCTGGTGATGTTTGATGACAAAGTAAATTACTTTTCACAATGCAGGAGTGCGAACAGCCATTACCGGATGCTCACCAACGAGCTGCAGAATATGATAAACTATACGAGCGAGGGGAAGCATACCAACACAGCCGCTGCCCTTCACCTTGTAGCAGAGCAGATGCACAGAAGGTCGCTGGTTGTTATTTTTAGCGACATGATGGATGACACTGAAAACGTGGAAGATCTTTTTGCAGCGCTACAGCACCTTAGGTACAATAAACATGAGGTTATTTTGTTTCATGTTATGGATGGTAGTCAGGAAATGAATTTTGAATTCGAGAACAGGCCGTACGAATTTGTGGATATGGAAACCGGTGACCGGATAAAACTACAGCCGCACCAGATAAAAGAAACATACGTGCAACGCATGAAAGAATTCCAGATCATGGTTGAAAACCGTTGTCACCAGTATCAGGTAGACCGCATACCAGTAGATTTAACCAAGCCTGTAGACCAGGTTTTACACGCTTTTTTAATGAAGAGAAATAAATTGATGTAATCTTAAGTTTTTTTCCTACCTTTGCGTCCCTTTTACAATATTGTGGAAGAAATACATGGACGAAAAAAAGTTGTGCGGGAACAGATAAGTTAACACACATTTAAAATTGAACAGAGTATTTTTGGCCGTATTGTAGTTAGAGGTCAACTTTGACACGTAATGAAATACAAAAGGGAGTTTGAAGTAGCATGGCAGGGACTTAAGCCGGGGCCTCATACCTACATATACGATATTGACGATCGTTTTATGAAGGAGCATGAAGTTGATGAAACATTCAACAACTGGAAGGCTCAGGTAACATTAATATTTGATAAGCATGAGAGTTTTTTCATGCTGCGTTTTGATGTTGATGGAAAAGTTACTGTACCTTGCGACCGCTGTGGGGATGATTTTGAGCTGAGGTTATGGGATGAGTTTAACCTGGTAATAAAGCTGATAAGCGACGACGCAACCGCAATTGATGAGGAAGACGATGTAATCTTTATACCAAGAAGCGAGACCGTAATTGATATTAGCAACTGGTTATACGAGTTTGTGATGCTGAGTGTGCCTATGCAGCGCATACACCCTGATACCGCAGACGGCAAACCGGGTTGCAACCCACAGGCACTTGACCTGCTCGATAAACTGAGCGAACACGGTGAGGAAGTGAAGAACCCGCTTTGGAAAGGGCTTGATAAACTGAAGAATTAGAAATGTTGATCTTGTTTGCAGTTTTGCGAATGAGACATTTTAAATAAATAAAATATAAATTAATACAAAATGCCAAATCCTAAAAGACGACATTCGGCTCAAAGAGGTGCTAAACGCAGAACTCACTACAAAGCTTTCGCTGAAACATGGAGCATTGATTCTACGACAGGTGAAAGTCACCTGCGCCATCGCGCACATTGGGTAGAAGGCAAACTCTTCTATAAAGGCAAACTTGTGGTTGACAATTCACCGGCTACTCCTACAGTAACTGAAGGAGAAAATAATCAATAAACCTGTTATTTTCGCTTGATGAAATTAGGGCTTGATATTATGGGAGGCGATTTCGCCCCGGAAGAAGCTATTAAGGGAGTGTGCGCTTATTTTGAAAGTGCGCACGAAGCTGATGTGCATTTGTTGCTTATCGGTAACAGAGACCTCGCAATGCCATTTATGGCAATGCTGGAGCCTTTTCAGCATCGGTATACCTTTATAGATGCACCTGAGATCATAGGCATGAATGAGCATCCTACGAAGGCACTGAAAGAAAAACCCAACTCAAGTATAGCGATTGGCTTTGGAATGCTCATGCAGGGCAAGGCCGATTCGTTCATGAGCGCCGGCAATACCGGTGCGATGCTTGTAGGGTCTATGTATTCAGTGAAGGCGATTGACGGTATTATGAGGCCTACAATTGCCTCTCCAATACCCCGCCTGGATGGTAAATTTAACCTCTTGCTTGATGTGGGTATCAACGCTGATTGTAAACCTGAACATCTTGTTCAGTTTGCGCAGCTCGGTACCCTATATTCAAAACATGTACTTGGTATAGAAAATCCGCGTGTTGCTCTCCTGAACATAGGGGAGGAAGAAGGCAAGGGGAACCTCCTTGCACAATCAACCTATCCGTTGCTTAAAGAATTACCTGGAATTACGTTTGTGGGTAATGTAGAAGGCAGGGATTTGTTTTTTGATAAAGCGGAAGTGATTGTTTGCGAAGGTTTTGTTGGTAATGTAACCATGAAGCTTGCAGAATCAATATACGATATCCTCATTACGCAGAAAGGATTTAAAGATCCCTTCCTCGATGACTTCAACTTCGAGAAATATGGTGGAACGCCAATCCTTGGTATCAACAGCCCTGTAATTATAGGCCACGGTATATCTCATGCCGAGGCGTTTAAGAACATGATAGGCGTAGCACAGAAATTGGTGAGTTCTAATCTTACCAGTCTGTTTAAAGAAAGTTTCCGCCTGCAGGCCGGCATTAAACCGCCAACTGCTTAAGCTTATTAGTATCCAACATCAACTTAATTTTACTGGGTTATATAAAAAGTTAATCCCCTTCTTTCGGAAGGGGATTAACTTTTTTATACCGTCTGAAGATGATTTTTACCATTTACCTTCGGTACCCTTTTTGAAATCTTTAGGTTTAACCACTGTAAATACCCTCGATATATTGAATCCGAGGTGCATTGGAGGGAAATTTCCTTTTGCCCAGCTATCAGTAGTCTGTCCTATGAAGGCGCGCTCAGATATGCCCGCTGCGTTCGTAAACATAAGTTGGAATACGTGGCCCCCTGTTTCAATATCAATACCTAACGACAATGAATTGTACGTTTTTTGGTTAGAGCCCAGTGCCAGCATGTCGGTATTGGTAAGGCGGAGATAATATTCACCGGTAATAGCAATACGGTTGCTTACTTTCACCCTTCCACCTATGCCTAATGCCACGGTGTTGTTAGAGAATTTGGTGCTGTCTATCAGGTTGTAATGAACCAGGGTAGGCGTTAACTGCAACGAAATGCTGTTGCTGATTTTTCTCGCAATAAGAATCTGGTGTATATACGTGAGTCTGTTGGAGAAGTTCCAGCTATCCCCTGTAGGTAGCGTTGGCGCAGTATTAGTTTGTATGGAAGCACTGCCTGCATAGCTTAAAGTGATGGGCATGCCGCCTTGTTGCTGCCGGAGTAGTTTGATTTTTACAAAGCCATCATCTTCTTTGTTAAGCGTACTGTGGCCAAGACCTATCATCAGCCATTTTGTAATGCCATAGTCGAGGCTAAGCTTGGTAGTTGCATCATCAAGACCAAAGAAGTTTTGAGCGCCCTGGTTCATCTGTCCGAAGCGGTGAGAGATGCGGAAGTCAAGCACACCGGCACCAAGGTTTTCAACACTCATACCATTAATAATACGTGTTGCTTTAAAGGTGAAATCAACGTCCTGTTTCTTCTTTCCAGCGGGGTCATTATCCAGCATAGCCATAAGGCTATCAGCCTGTGCAAAAGAAAACAGGTGGGATAAAGAGAATAGGGCTGAAAGCAATAAAACTTTTCTCATAATAAAATATTTTAACTTGTAGGGTTATTTTTGGTTAAGAACGGCGTCGATAGAGATATTGGCTTCCTTGGCTATTTTGTCAGACACTACACCAGGTACTTTAATATCATATTTTTCAAGTACCACCATGAATTTAGCTTTTGCTGTTGCATCCTTGCCTTTAACGGCAATAGTACCAGGTACACTCACATCCTGCGTTACACCATGTATGGTGAGTTTGCCCGCAACAGTTACGTTGTAGCTACCGTCCTTACCAAAGTTCACATCGCTAATGTTCGTTATTTTTCCCTTGAATTCGGATTTAGGGAATTTGTCGCTTTCCAGGTAGTTTTCGTTGAAATGCTGACCCATAAGGTCTCTCTCAAACTTGAAGCTTTTAATGAGTACCTGAAACACAAAATCGCCGGATTTCGAATCAAGAATAGAAGCGACTTCATTGTTAACAGCCTCAATTTTTTCAGGAGATTTTGCACTTGTGGCATTGAAGAAAACCTTTGCCGTGCGGGTCATATATTTCTGAGCGAAAATTGTTGTGGCACCCATACAAAGGAATGCGACAGACAGCACTAATTTTTTCATACTTATTTGTTTTTTTGAAAGGATTAATTGTTAGGGCAACCCTGGTTTACCCAGGCAGTTATTTTGTTTATATCACAATCTGATATTTTAGAGCCG
>CAILMA010000183.1 GCA_903835145.1 uncultured Bacteroidota bacterium | reverse complement strand
CTTCTATCCACCAGCATTCACTCCGCAACCTATTTCATATCCTAATGTTTATGCCGCTCCTGGAAGCTCCCATTTTTGTTCCTTCCCGGCCTGTAAGAAAGGCCAAAATTCACCAATCCCTTATACCCCACACCCGCTTCGATAAAAACACTCAGATCCTTGCCTACCCGTAGTCCAAATGGTGTGATCTGGGCATTTGCCATGGTGGCGCTGATCTTCTGGCCTGGGGTTATGGTATAAGGCGGATAGGTAGCCGCATCAAGCGTATAGGTGGTAAAATTATGTGAAGCACCGGCCCCGAGTACCCCATACAGCTCTACCATAGGCCTGTTCACATATACCCAGGTCACTTCGACAGCCAAAGTAGCGCTATGTTTTACAAAATGAAATGGCTCACCTGAGCCACCGGTCCAGTCGCTGTTGCTTTGGCCACTTATGGTTTGCGTACCGAGCGTTACCCCGATCGCCACCCTTTTTCCATGAGCATTTCCCGCGGAAAAATATTTCCCCGTAATAAAATAATTCGCACCTGAATTCAGGATAATGATCGGGCCACGGTAGGCAGATATATAATCATTGATCACTTCACCGGAAATAAAACCCCCGCTTACCGAAATATCGAACTTTCCATACTTCTGCTGTGCAGATAATGTTCCGGTAAAAAGAGTTATCACAGCCAATAGTAAGCAGTAGTTCATTTTCTTCATCACCCATGTATTTTCTTTCCACCTCACTGCAATTGCCATGCCAGTTTATTTTATAGATAAAGCACAAAGCAGATAAGTAAATAAGGCTAAGCCAATACCCAACGCTATATATAAAATATATGTTTAGAAATATACCATTAGAGTTATTTTTTGCAACCCTAATGCTTGCAAAATTGGAGACCAAGAGGAGGCCTGCTATTTAGGGGAGGCAGCGACCATTTAGTTTCGCATCATATAAACGACATCCATTTTCTACTAAAATATGCGATGCCGATGGCATCGGTTTCCAAATTGCCGCGCATGAATTTCTGCGTGGCTGAACTTACATACCAGCTTTGTAGCCGCAAGCGTTGTGGCTTTAAGTGTTGGTGCATTGTGTGTTTTTTGTCGGTTTCGTAGGCGCATTTTTGCCTGGACAAATGGAGTGGAATAAGATCAGCGGCAACAAAAAAGCGCACCGTCTCTGGTGCGCCTTTGTAGCATTTATTTTTTGGGTGTTGCTGATTAGCAACGATCGCAGATCCATTTTGCAACGGCAGGGGCAAGTTCTTTTTGAGATTTACCGCCTACAAATACGCCAATATGACCACCTGGGAAAGGATATTCTTTCTTGTCGGTAGAACCAATAATGTTCATCACATTGCGGGTACTGTCGTTAGGTATTATGTTGTCTTCGGTAGCATACACATTCAGGAATGGCATAGTAGCGTTTTTGAGATCTACTTTCCTTCCACCGAGTGTGAATTCGCCTTGAACAAGCAGGTTATCGCGGAACAGATCCTTGATGTACTTGCGGTACATTTCGCCTGGTATTGCTGGTAAGTCGCCTTTCCATTTTTCCATGCGGAGGAAGTTTTCCATTTTGGCTTTGTCTTCAAGTGAATCGATAAGACCGAGGTATTTACTGATGTTCATGCTTGGCTTGAGCATACCGAATGCGCCATCTATGAGCTCACCTGGTATAGTGCCATGGAAATCGACCATTGCATCAACATCGATGTATTTAGGCCATTTGTAGAGCATGCAGCTTGTGTTCTCAAAATCGTAAGGAGCTACATAGGTCGTTAATGATTTCAGTTTTTCAGGGTAAAGTGCTGCATATATCATAGAGAAAGTACCGCCCTGGCAAATGCCCTGTTTGTGTATTTTATCTACTTTATGGCGCTCGCGCAGGAAGTCAACAGCATCGTTCATATAGCCATCGATGTAGTCTTCCATGGTAAGGTAACGGTCGCTGCGGTCGTGGTAGCCCCAGTCCATAATATATATATCAAGGCCTTCGTCCAGCAGTTTTTTCATCAGGCTGCGGTCGGGCTGCAGGTCAAGTACATCGTGCCTGTTCAGCATAGCGAAGGAAACGAGTACCGGAGTAGCGCACTTAGCAGGGGTATCCCTGAGGTAGTGGAACATTTTTATTTTGTCGCTTTGCCATACGAGTTCTTTTGGGGTAGTTCCTACCTCTACATTGTCTATTTCCAACAGTGTTTTGTAGCCCTTTTCTATCTTTTCGCTGGTGGATACTAATTCTTCAGCAATTTCGGCAGAGTTAAAATTCATGCTTTTACAATTTTTGTGCGAAATTAGTACTATTTCCCTTCCGGCATGTTAAAACATCAGTAATTTAACTATATCCTATAGATTAAAGGGAGGGGTTTATTCACATTTTAACAAGTTCGCAGCATATTTCTTTGAAATGCAACTGTGTGTTTTTCACGTTAATATTCAAAATCTCTTTTTTCATTTTGGTATTAAACTTTACTTTTGCCGCATGAATCAAGAAATTAAAGTAGTAACAGTAATAGGTTCGGGAACCATGGGCAACGGTATATGCCATGTTTTCGCACAATGTGGCTTTAATGTACACATGATGGATATTAACCAGGCTGCAATGGACAAGGCTTTGGTGACGATAGGTAAGAACATGGATCGCCAGATTTCGAAGGGCGCGCTTACCGAAGATGCCAAGAAAGAGGCAATAGGCCGCATAACTACGTATACTGATATGGCTACTGCCGTGCAGGATGCTGACCTGGTGGTAGAAGCTGCTACCGAGAACATTGATTTGAAATTGAACATTTTCCGCCAGCTTGACCAGCATTGCCCAGAGGGTTGCATACTGGCTACCAATACATCTTCTATTTCTCTTACCCGCATTGGCTCTGTAACCAAGCGTCCGGGAAAGGTGATAGGTATGCATTTCATGAATCCGGTACCGGTAATGAAGCTTGTAGAAATCATAAACGGTTATGCTACAGATGCGAGTGTAACTCAGACTATTTTTGATCTTTCTGAGCAGATAGGCAAACAACCATGTGTAGTTAATGACTATCCTGGTTTTATCTCTAACCGTATCCTCATGCCATTGATTAATGAAGCAGTACTTGCTTTGCAGGAAGGCGTAGCGGGTGTGCAGCAGATTGATACCATCATGAAGCTGGGTATGGCTCACCCTATGGGTCCGTTACAGCTTGCTGACTTTATAGGCCTGGATACTTGCTATTCTATTATGAACGTGCTCCATATGGGCTTCGGCAACCAGAAGTATGCTCCGGCAACACTTCTTGCCAACATGGTGCAGGCAGGTTACCTTGGTGTGAAATCAGGTGAAGGTTTTTACAAATACACACCGGGCGTAAAAGACGGCGTGGTAAGTGCAAGACTCGCACACATCAAATAAGTCAATTTCAGAAATATTAATACTGGGGCACGCATTATTGTGTGCCCTTTTTTCAGTCTTTTGGGAGCCAATCCTCAACGGGTAGCGGCTTTAAGGTGCGTTGGCCCAAGGCTAATGTGGTTGAAAACACTCGCTTCCCGGGAAAACATTACCTTCAAATGGCCGGAATCGCTTTTAAATTGAACGGGACGACCTATGAAATCATAATCCATCAGCAGCAGACAAACACTGAAAAAGCCGCACAGTACTGATTTTGTGAAAGTCGATGAAGCGATTCTGCAATCGGCCAGTGACCCAAGGCCGCATGTCTATATTAAATTACACGGTGTTTCGGATATCTAAAGCATTCGGGTTGGGGACTATCGGATTTTATATCACATTAAAGATGGGCGCCTCATCATTGAAATTGCACGCATTGCGCTTAGGCGAGAATCTTACCGGGATATTTGAAATGATATCAATAGTTGCTCCTGAATGCTCCTAAGCGTATTTTTTATTCTGGGATGTAATAATGATGCACAACACAGGCTACATTGAGGAAAGGAAATAGGGTATTATGTTCTGAATCCCGGGTTAAACATTTCCAGCGGTCGGGGCAGGAAGAAACCCTTGATACACGATAAATTTCTCACGCAAATCTGTATATGTAGTCTTGATGTAATTGCAGAACCGGGATAGACTTCTTCTCCTTCTGAAAATGCGCAGCGAACGGTGTCGTATTCCGGTGCCCCTAATTTGCTGTTGGATTCATGAAGAAATTCTATCACTGCACAATCAAGTGCCCGATTGTTTCCATTGTTAACTGGCATTTTTTTGCCTGACTCTTTCATTAATTGCTGTAACCCCTGGTAGGACTCGCTCAATATTTTTAACGAAGCAGATTCCGTAAGGTTAAAACAATTTCCCAAATCAATTATCGCTCCAAGTACAAATGGGTTGCGGATTGGTTTTTTGTTGAACTGCTTTTTAGCTGCACTTTCCTCGGCGTACTCTGTAGAACGATATGGATTTTGTTCCCAAAAATAAACTCCGGCTCCCAACCAGTCCCAAGAGTTCTTGCTGGGAATAAGTTCATCAAAACCGTTGAGCACTTTCAGACCAACTTCTCTATCGCAACTATGAAAACCAACGATGCTGAGTGGCTGATAATGTTGCATTTATAAGCTTACTTTTTGGATTTGGAATGTTTTTTTTCAGGCTTCACGATACCAGCATCTACTAAAAACTGAAGCGCAGTTTCCTTTGACTGGGAAGCGATTTTTGTAGCTTCCCTAATTATTCTTATCTGTTCGTCCACTTGTGCCTTTGTCATATAAGTTATACTTGGCTATGTGTAGCAAAATTAGCAATAATATTGCAACAATGGAATAGTAGATTAAATTCTGAAATCAGTTATTGGTACCAGTGTTTTTCAGATGCTCGGAACAACAAAATGCAATCAGTTTTTTAGATTTAATGACAGCAAAGGCGGTGATCTTAATGAACCAAATGTATATTTCAAGCGTCAATTAATCCTGCTCTCAACAAGCGCATAATCCACAAGGGCGCGGTTGCGAAAGAACAGGCGGAGCATGTTGCCATCGTAGGAGTAACGTATGACCTGTGTGTTTTCCTTTATCATCATGTCTTTTGGTGTGCCGAGCAGGGTTACGGCCTGGCAGAGGTCCAGCGTGCCTTCTTTCAGCTTACATTCTACAGAATGGTCATAAGCACGGCGCAGGCGTGACTTATTGGTAAAGGCTACTTTCTCGGCATATGGGCTACCGTTGCGCCAGCTGATCACCAGGCTCACGCTATCCTGCGTATAGTATCATCGGCAGGTTTTCTTCAGCTGTTCGGACTTTGTGGGCTTACCCAGCAGTGCCGTTATTTTATCTTTAGTGCAGGTATTTGCCGGCAGTTTTACTACCTGCAACAGCTTGTCTGTTTTACAAAAGGAAACACATGGGAAACCAAGAGCGGCTACAACAGCGAGAGATATCAGGAATCGTTTCATTTTCACTTTCTGGGTTTATGTGGAAGACTAAAAAAAGCTTTAAATAAAAGCAACGCATTTCGACTTCCACTTATTCACATCTAAATTTACGCAAATATTTTGACAATAGTTTCGTTTACCGACAAATTAACGCAATTCGCCGACGATTATTTTGACTAAATTTGCAGCAGAAAGTAAAAAGCGGCCGGATTTTTTGTTAAAAGTGCTGAAAAAAAGTTGCGGCGTAATTTTATTTTTGTTTTTTAATTATTTATCGTACATTTGCAGTCCTTTAAAAAAGCAGAAAATAAATGGCAAATCATAAAGCAACCAGGAAAGACGTTCGCCAAAGCGAAAAACGCCGTGATCGTAACCGTTATTATGGTAAAACAACTCGTAATGCAATCCGTTCGTTGTTAGCAACTACAGACAAAACAGCAGCTAATGAAAGTCTTGGAAAAGTTATATCTATGATTGATAAGCTTGCAAAACGCAATGTAATACACAAAAACAAAGCCGGTAACCTGAAATCAGGTATCGTAAAGAGAGTGAATGCTCTTGCATAATTATATTTTTGTACCATATTTGTAACCCCGCCATCATTGCGGGGTTATTTTTTTTATCGCTCCTTAGTGATCCTGCTTCGGCAGAAAAATTGTTACGATGCCCCGCTACGTATTAGAAGTAATGTATAACGGCACTCACTTTCATGGCTCGCAGATACAGGGTGAGCAGGTGACCGTGCAATATGCGCTTAATAAAGCGCTTAGTACAATATTTCATAAGCCGGTGGCTACTTATGGTGCGAGCCGCACTGACGAGGGTGTGCATGCCCTTTGCAATTACTATCACTTTGATACGGATGAGGAGCTTAAGTTTGACCTACTCTATAAATGTAATGCCATATTGCCTGCAGGCGTTGCGGTGAAGCGCATATGTGCTGTTGCAGATGATTTTAACGTCCGCTTCGATGCCATAGCGCGCAGGTATCGTTACCGCATTTACACCAGAAAAAATCCGTTTCTGCATGAGCGTGCCTTGTTCTATCCGCTTACCATGAAGGAAGACTTGCTGAACGAGACGGCAGCTATACTGCTGCAATACACTCAATTTGAATCTTTTGCCAAGCGCAACACCCAATCAAAGACTTTTGATTGTACCCTAACTGAAAGCCGCTGGGAACGGCAGGGTGAGGAGCTGCACTATATAGTGGAGGGCAATCGCTTCCTGCGCGGGATGGTGCGTGGCCTGGTAGGTACGCAGCTTAAGGTAGCCCGGGGCAGCCTCTCTATTAAAGACTTCAGGAGCATTATAGAACAACGGGATTGCACCAGGGCTTTTTTTGATGTGGCCGGGCACGGTCTTTATCTGGAACTTATCAGATATAAAGATGGCGTGATGACATCAGTTGTTGCCCAACGGTAATATTCGCTATCTTCACTAAGTTTTTTATAATTAAAACTTTCGCCATGAATCTGATTGAGCTAAAAGAAGTGCTTATAAGAACTTTTCTTGTTAAGATCGACGCCATAGCTGATGAAAAGTTATTGCGGGAAATTCTGGATCTGCTTGACAGCATAAAGCAAGTGGATGGTGCCGGCACCGATAATGATGAACATTACGAAGAAGTGAAAAAGAAATTTGCCTCCGTACTGCACAAAGTGAGTTAGGGGTTTTGTTTAAATAAAGTTCCTGTTTGCCACGCTGGAATGAGGCTGTATGACCTCCCGGCTGTAATTTTGCGTAAAATATTCCACAAGGTACTTTAGGTCAATAACTTAGAGAATTGTTAATACCGAAAAATAAAGTGCTGCCGGTGCAACCCTATGGCACATCTTTTGCATTTACTTAGTACGCTGGCAAAAAACAAGACCGGCAGTCAATTAACAAAATTTTTTAAATCTGATGATTAATTTTCGGGTCAAAACTAAAAACATGATGATGAAGAAAGCAGTGTTAACTCTTTTATGCGTATTGGCTGGATTTTCAGCGACTTTATTTGCACAGGCCAAAACTGACGGGCCGAAATTTAAGTTCCTGAACGGGGAAACCCATGATTTTGGAAAGGTTAAGAAGGGTCCAGTAGCTGAGCATTCTTTTGAATTTACAAACTCTGGTAACCAGCCGCTTATTATTGTGGACGTAAAGCCATCGTGCAGTTGCACCAACGTGGACTGGGATAAACACCCGATATTGCCCGGCCAGAAAGGCAAAATAACCTTGGGCGTAAAGACAAGTGAACTTACGGGGGTTTTTAATAAAGGGGTGTACATACAATCGAATGCAATAGTGCCAAACGGTGAAAAGCGTTATACGATTTACCTGAAGGGAGAAGCTATAGATTAGTAGAAAAGTCAACTAAACAATTAACAAACAAACACAAACAGATATGAAAAAAGTAATCATCGCAGCATTTTGCCTCGTAGCAGGCTTATCGACAGTAACATTTGCACAAGAAAAAAGTGCCAACGAAAAAGTAAAGGGTCCTGCTTTAAAATTTAAAGATGGGGATACCCACGATTTCGGGAATGTGAAAAAAGGCCCGATTGTAGAGTACACTTTTGAGTTTACCAACACTGGTAACGAGCCGCTGATTATAAAGGATGTGAATCCATCGTGCGGTTGCACCAACGTGGACTGGAAACCAAAGGCGCCTATAGCACCTGGTAAGAAGGGCACCATTCATATGGGTCTGCGCACTGCAGAGCAGCACGGTGTGTTCAATAAAGAAATCTACATTCAGAGCAATGCCGCTAATGCGGCTCCCGACAAGCGCTACACGCTGCATGTAAAGGGTACTGCTATTGAAGAAGAAAAGAAGTAGTTTTTTTTTAGTACTGAGTACTTAGTACTTAGTAGAGAGTCGTTAGTAGAAAGTAGAAAGTCGTTAGTAGAAAGTAGTTAGTAGAAAGTAGAGAGTAGAAAGTAGAAAGTAGAAAGTCGTTAGTAGAAAGTAGATAGTATTTAGTAGTTAGTACTTAGTAGTTAGTACTTAGTAGAAAGTCGAAAGCTGTTTTGAGTGCTTAGTAGTCAGTACATAGTAGATAGTATTTGACGCATTGTCCTTTTGGGGTTTTGTGTCGGTTATAAGGTTATGGCGGTGGGTTTTTCCTGCCGCTATTTTTTTGTGGGAATGGGAGCATTGCGTCTTTATTTGTTGATGAATTGTATATTTTTGGTTGGTTTCGCAAGCGAACTGCTGTTAGAGGGATGCTTCGAGAAACTACAATCGAGAAACTACAATCAGTAAAGGTGATATGGATACTGCCTATTACAAGTACGATGCAATAGGGCAGTTAATACAGGACAGCAGCTACCACCAAAACTATAACCTGAAAATAAAATGGACACCCTATGGCAAGGTGGATTCCATTAAAAAATACGATACTACTGGCGCACTGGTGATGTATCATGCCTATCTTTATGATGCTATGGGTAACCAAGTGGAAGACAACTCCGGCACGCCTGCGTACCATATTTATGACGCAGCAAACACGCAACTGGCGGTGTATACAAGCCAGTTGCCGGTACTGGGTAGCAATGGTATGGGTGTAAGTGAGCGGTATATTTATGGCTCTGACAGGCTGGCGACAATAAATGGACCGAACACGGTAAATTTGTTTCGCAAGCAGACGCTTGCAACTAACGGGCCGGAGCGAGATGCTACGGCCCGTGGGGGATGTGAATTACCAGCTTCGCCGTGGCGGGTGGGTCGTGTGTTCCTTCGGATTGATAAGACTGCGAAAAGGCTTTTCAATAAAATAGTGGCAAATAGCAGCAAATAGCACAAGCATACCTAAAGAAAAGTAAAAGAAATATTGCGGGGTTATATGCAGGTATCTTGGATTGACGTAAGACAAGAAATCATGAACAGGTTTCTGTAAAATATAGATTCCAAAACTTATCTCCCCAAGGAAAACAAACGCGCTTGCACCTAAATATTTATCTTGTTTCAGCGCCACACTGAGTATAAACAGCATGAAAAGTGGAGCTATGAGGCCAGTATGATAGCTAACATTTGCCGGCCTGTGAGCAATAAGGAACATTATTAATGAAAACAAAATCGTAGGGACGAAAAATAACTTATAAGGTTTATCCTTCAGTTTGCCGTAAATATAACCGCCTGCCATACCAATAAGAAACTGATTGATGTGAATTAAAGGATTGAAGAATAGCAGATCCTGTTTTTCACTGGAGAGGGTGTCTTTTTCGGGAAAGTACCATAGATGAACAGCCTGAGAGAAAATAAACAACACAACCGTAAGCAGGAAGAAAACCTTTATGTTTTTTCGCTTCATCAGCATAAACAATGGGAATAAAACGTAAAAAAACATTTCGACCGAAAGGGACCACCCCGGGGCGTTGAGTATAAGCGCATAATTAGGTATAAATGCCTGCAGGAACAAAGCACTGTATAGAAATTGACGAGTGATATTTTCGGGAACAGAACCTATGGGTAACAATAAGGGTAAACTGGCACACAATAATAGGGCAAACAGGTACAGAGGTACAATTCGAGCTATTCGCCTTATCATAAATTCGCGATAATTTATATGTTTTTCTTGATGAGATGTATACAATACGAATCCCGACAATACAAAAAAGTAACTTACAGCAAGATTTCCACTCTGAAATATGTGGTTTGACTTGGAAAAAGGAAACACGCCTCCACCATAATGATGAATATAAACCATTATGGCAGCAACTGCCCGGGTGGCTGTTAAGGCTTTAATTTGTTGTTTCATGCATCCGTCAGCGATATTCTTACAATAGTAATGAAAAACAATCACCCTGTGATAATACGAGCAATCCCCCTTCGTCTGTTATTCCAGTCTCCGCAAGATATAGGTTCTATATCCTGGTGTACTGTACACACCCGCTGTGGAGACGCAAGCATTGCGTCTGTACTTGTGGTGAATTGTTTATTTTTGATTGGTTTCGCAAGCGGACGCTTGGTATTAAAGGGACGCAGCGAGACGCTACGACCAGAGGTGCCAGAATTGGGTTGGAAAAAAATGATTTGGTAGACGGCGATTAGCTATCCCACTGGGCTTTGAGGGGTTCTATTTTTGATTGGTTGTTGGTGATTTCGGCGAGCCTGAGGATGACGCGCTCAGCGAGTGCATCGGGGCAGGAAGCACCGGAGGTAACCATGATGCGGAAGGGGCTGAAGGGTGGCAGGAATCCGGTGGTGGTGACCTCTGTATGGGTGTGCAGATCAAAATGTTTGATTTCGTTGGCGGAAATGAGGCAGTGCTCGTCCTTAATAAAGTAAGTGGGTAACTTTTGCTCACAGAGCTCTACAAGGTGCGATGTATTGGAGCTGTTGTAGCCGCCTATTACAATAGCAAGGTCGGCATCGGCTTCCAGCATGCCGGCAACAGCACTTTGGTTGTCATTAGTGGCATAGCAAAGGGTGTCGCGGGTATCGGCAATGCGCTCATTGCTGCGGGCAGCCGGCGTGCCAAAGTTCATAAGTATCTCTTTTTTCAGGAAGTCGGCAATAGCCTGTGTTTCGCTGGCGAGCATAGTGGTCTGGTTCACCACGCCAATGCGTTGCAGGTCGCGAGCTACGTCGAAGCCTTCGGAAAACTGTCCTTTAAAATCGGTATAAAACTGGCCGGCGGGTAGTTCTTCGCAGATGTACTGACCCAGTAATATGGCTTGTTCCATGTCTTTTACCACTATTGTAGGCGTGTGTGCCTTGCTGTGGGAGAAAGTAGCCCTTGTTTCTTCGTGGCCGGGTTTGCCGTGTATGACAATGGTATAGCCGTCGTCGCCTATTTTGCCTGCACGATTCCACACTTTTTCTACGAAGGGGCAGGTGGTTTCGTAGCGGGTAGGGTTTATGCCTGCCTGCCTTATTTTTTCTTCCAGCTCCAGCGTGGTGCCGAAGGCGGGAATAATAACTACATCGTCGGGTGTGAGCTCACTCCAGGGGAACAGCATAGTGCCCTTTGTATCCATAATGAACCGGATGCCGAGTGCCTGCAGGTCGCTGTTTACACCCGGGTTATGAATCATTTCGCTGAGCAGAAAGATGCGCTTACCCGGGTTTTCTTCTACCGCGCGAAAAGCGATTTCAATGGCGTTTTCCACCCCATAGCAAAAACCGAAATGGCGGGCCAGCAGCACCTGTAGCGAGCCAATAGGCAGGATTGTGGGCGTGTAGTCGCGCTTCATTTTATCCTCTTCTTTTCGTTTTTGCTTTATGGCTGTTACCAGCGGGCTGCGGTATTGCGGGGGGACATTGAACGATTTCATACGAAAGCAAAACTACGAAAACGGGTGTTAAAGGGTTGGTATTTATGAAAAGTGATGGCTGTTTATCTGCGATTATTATCGGAAAGTAATTTGGGGTGCACTTGCTGCATGTACCAATAAAAACATATTTTTATAGCATGAAGAAGTCGTTGTGGCTTATAGCTGGTATATTGTTTTTGGCGATAGCTGCTGCCCGTGCTGATAATGGCGATAAGAGTAAGTCGCTGCTGTGGCGTATAACAGGTAAGGGGCTTGCAAAACCATCGTACCTTTTCGGGACCATTCACCTGATATGCCCGGATGACTACCTGTGGACCGATGCGATGAAAAACAGCCTTAGTGCGAGTGAAAAAGTATGTTTTGAAATGGACCTTGATGACCATGAAACCATGCTGGCAGCGTCAGAAGGGCTGATGGATACCAGTGGCAAGACACTTAAAGATTACTTTACTCCGGAGCAATATAGGCGCCTGAAGAAGTTTGTAAAAGATACCATAGGCATGGATATTT
>CAILMA010000182.1 GCA_903835145.1 uncultured Bacteroidota bacterium | reverse complement strand
GGTGATGTCCGGCTCGCCCCCGGAAAGTGGAAACTCTGTCGTTAAAGTTTCTTTTAATGCTTCATCGTCGTTTTCCGCGGGTGCAGTTTCAGTGCTATCTGGCACGTTTTCTGTATCATCCTGCAGTTCATCCTTTTTCTCTTCGTCCATGCCTTTTTCAAGGTAGAATTTCAAATCATCTGGCGTATCCATTTCAGTAGAATTTAAACTCGTTATTTTGCGGCAACCGAAGCTGCCGACGGGAATAACACAAAAATTATGCCGTCGGCATTTCAGCGCCTCACATAGGCAAATTGACTTTATTTTACTTCTTCTCTTAGAATGGTTTATTTTTGCAGCCACATGAGTACATCAGGTTCTAAGCCCCCGGTTTTGCCAGCAATGTTAAAGATGAAGTGCCCCAGCTGCCGGAAAGGATTTGTTTTCCAGAATAAAAGCATCTTCCCGTTTTCAAAAACTGTAACGCTCAAAGAAACCTGCGATGTATGCGGCCAAAAACTTATCTCAGAAAAGAACAATGGTGCCGGCATGAATTACGCCCTTACTATGGTGGTTTTCCTGCTCAATATTATTTGGTTCATTCCGGTTTACAGTTACTTTGACCCCAATAAAAACGGCCACTGGTATGATACCAATGACAACAGTGTGTGGTGGTATCTTGGCTCCAGTACACTTATTGTGATACTGCTACAGCCGTGGCTTATGCGTATGTCCCGCATTATCTATCTCTACCTTTATGTAAGCTTTGGAACGAGCGATAAGAAGTAGTGACCGTACGGTTTAGTGGCTGCTTATAACGTAGTTAGTACTTATCGGCAAGCCCCAGAATCCAATTACGTAGCTGCCATTGATAAAGACTGATGTATCACTCATCATTGCCTGGTCCGCACCGAAATTGAGCCTTTTGTTGATACCGTTAAAGTCAATTTCAGTAAAGGAAAGTTGCCCCGATATTCCTTGTGATTTTTATAATAAACAGAATCGGTGACCGTAGGGGAAAAAATTACCACCCGGGGACCACTGCTACAAGCGGCCTATGGAAAAGCTTGTAGCTCACTTCAGGTGCCCGCTCAAGTTTCGCTTTAAACGGAAAACTCTTTCTAAGCTGGGTTTGGGAGAGTAGAACCTCATTTCTGCGTACCTCATAATATTGATAGTAGTAGCCGGCAGATGCGGAGTGGGTTTCAATTGTTAGCCTGGTGCTATCGAGCCTGTACTCGCCATAGTCACCGTAGGTGAGGTCATTAAGTTCGTCGTTTGTAGGAAAGGAGCGGTACAGGCAACTGATATAAACCTTACCGTTAGGGAAAAACCTCAGAAACGAATACTTCATTACATTTCCGTCGTCCATAAATGTATTCACGTAAATGGCTGTAGTTTTCACATAATTTGAGTCGACGTTTATTCCGGTTTTCTTAATGAGCCTGAATTTGAAGTGGGTTCTGGTATTGCACGTGCCACACCGCTGCGCGAACGAAGGAACCGCAGCTGCGCTTAACGCCATCAACAATAGCCAGAATAATTTTATTTTCATAGTTCAGTCGCGCAAGATTTTACCGGGTCACTATTTTTACTAAATCACGACCAAAGTACATAATAAAAGGAATAATCTGAATGTTGCGACAAGGAAATAACGGTGTAGCCATGCCTTGGCGCATCGGTGCCCTGAAAAACAAACAAAAAGCCGCCACCAATGCCTGAGCACTACATCACTTTATCTATTACAATTTTCTTGCCATTCAACAGAAAGTCGTCACCGGCTTTCTTCCCCATCATTTGTGCAGCAATAGGAGCCTCCGGAGATATGGCATAGTAGGTAGTGCCTTCAAGGGCTATCTTACCAGCACCTATGGCCAGATAATATATCCCCGCGTTGGTGTAAATGAGCGAGCCGGGGCTCACTGTCGCACTTTTATGAGTGGGGCTTGTGTTCTCCAGTGCTTGTTTGAGCTTCACCATTTCTCCAAGCCGGGCAAGATTCAGTTCCACCTCTTGCTGCATCATCTCGCGGCCAACCTCAAATTTATCGCCCGCGCTGCTTTTCGAGTCATCGTTGGCGGCTTCCTGAGCTTCAGCTACATTTTGTTTTATAGCAGCAACCCGGTTACCAATATAGTCGTGGCAAAGTATATATAACTTCTCTTTAAGTTCGTTCATTGTGTGGCACCTTAAGGATTTTCCAACCGTTAGTTTACAAAAATGCCAACACGGGTCACCATGCTGGCGCTATTCAGATTTGCAATTTTAATGAAAAATCTCAAAGTCTGCAAACACACTAATGTGAACAACAGATTAATGTTGATAATGCGGGTATAATACTAAGTCAGGACATTAAATGCGGACTGCAGCAATATGCTTTTGGAAAAAGTAAAATCTTTATATAACCCAGTCTACAATATTTTTCACCAGTTCGGGCTGGTAATTGGTTTGCACCTTTATATAGTTATCGGTATAGCCGTCCATCACGCCATTCTTGTCGGCAATCTCAAAAAGCACCTTTCGCATGCTGCCCCTGTGTTGCTCGGTGAAGTAGCTCATCTTTTGGTAAGACAGCGTGCGCAGTATTTTGTTGCGCTCGTTCCTTTTGCCCACAGGCACAATGGGTTTCATGCCCGCAGCAAGTGTATTTGCCCGCTCCGAGTAAGTGAACACATGAAAGTAGGAAACGTCTAACTGATGAAGGAAATCAAAAGTTTCTTTAAAGTGCTCCTCTGTCTCCCCCGGGAAACCTACAATCACATCGACCCCAATACAGCAATGTGGCATAGCGGCCTTTATTGCAGCAACACGCTCGGTGTACAGATCAGTTCGGTAGCGGCGGCGCATAAGCCCCAAAATGGTATCGCTGCCACTTTGTAATGGGATATGAAAGTGCGGCTGAAATTTATTTGACCCGGCTACAAATTCTATTATTTCATTGGTGAGCAGGTTGGGCTCTATGCTGGAGATTCGTATCCTGTCAATGCCCTCTTGCTTATCCATCTCCTGTATCAGCTCAAAAAAGGAAGAATCGTGGGCTTTACCACCATCGTTTCCTTTACCGAAATCGCCGAGATTGATACCTGTAAGTACAATTTCGCGCGTGCCGTTAGCGGCAAGCTCCTGCATGTTATTAAGAACACCGGCAATAGTATCGCTGCGGCTATGGCCGCGCGCGAGAGGTATAGTGCAGAAGCTGCAATTGTAATCGCAGCCATCCTGCACTTTAAGGAAAGCACGGGTGCGGTCGGTGAGGGAGTAGGAGCTGTTAAACCCTTGCACCTCGTCAATATCGCAGGAGCATATTTTTGCACCACCGTTGTCGGCAGGCGCCTTTGTGATATCCGCGAGGTGGCGGGCAAGGTTAAATTTCTCTGCCGCTCCCAGTACCAGGTCAACGCCTTCTATGTTCGCAATTTCCTGCGGTTTAAGCTGGGCATAACAACCTGTGATCACGACAAAAGCCTCGGGTGCCCGGCGCTGAATGCGCCTTACTATCATGCGGCACTCTTTATCGGCATTGTCAGTTACCGAGCAGGTATTAATTACATACACATCCGCAAGGTCCTCAAAGTCTCTTTTTACAAAGCCTTCGCTTTCCAGGCTGCGGCTCAGCGTAGATGTTTCAGAAAAATTTAATTTACAACCCAGGGTATGGAATGCGACGGACCTGCTCATGTGCTATTAAAAAGAGCGCAAAATTAGCGAGAAAAGAGTTAAGAGAAAAAAATATTTGAATTCACCCCCTATGAACCTTTGCGGCCGGGGGGGCTACAGCACTAAAATATATTTCTATTTACGGTCACCATAGCTGCTTTCTTTACACGCTCCTTTACAAATTCTATATCGCGTATGTAAAGTGTATTGTCGCGCCCTTTTTCGTTGGGGAATATCTCACGCTTGCGCGGGTCGTAGCGGCAGGAGATAAATCCGTGTTTGAGGAATTTTTCGCGCAGTTTGTCTTCATCGAAACCAAACTGAAAACCTAAGCCGAACTCTATGATTACAGCCCTAAGTTCTTTGTTGGAAAGCGTTTGCTCACCTCCGTTAAATACCTCGGTCTCAAATCCTTCTACGTCAATTTTAATCAACTTAGTGGATTTACCAGTCATTATATTATCGAGTGTATCAACTGGCACTTCAACAATATCTTTATCGGTATCGAGTGCCACGTGATTCATGCCGCCTTTTTCCCTTGTAAACTTCAATGAACCGGGTTTGGCACCCAGACCAATATTAAGTGCAGTCACTTTTTCAGCATTAGTATTGACGCCTATGTTTTGCTTAAGCATAGAATAGGTGTCAGGTATAGGCTCAAAGCAAATAGTGGATGCCCCTACGTGGCCAGTTGCGAGCATCGTAAAACTGCCCACATTCGCCCCAATATCAACAAAAGTATCTTCAGGCCTCAGGTAATGCAGCAGGAATGCCATGTCTTCATATTCGTGTAATCCGCAATATAAATTATTAGTTGCACCCGGTGCACCCCTTCTCATGATAAGGAAAGATTTATCAGTGAATGGCAATATAACCGGAAAAGAAAAGAACTTCTTATACAGCTGCCATACGAAAAACCGGAAAACGGCATGAAACTTATGATTCTGGTTAAGCGGATGGTTTATGATATATTTGATTACAGCTAATAAATTCATGTCGCAAAAATAATCAAAATAATTAAAAGCACTCCCTGATTTGGCCCTTTGCGACAACATAACATAGAACTAATACCATACAAACATGTGCCGACGAGATGTTTCAGATGCCGTTTCCTCTGTAACCCGGTGGTCCCGTTTCTTTAACTCATGATTAAATAATCGTTGATAAATGTCTTTTGTAAAAACCAACCCGCTATTTTGTCAATATCCATCTATATTTGTACTTTGGTGAGCAATTGCAACTCTGAACTTTCATGAAAAGATTAATATTTATTCCTTTGCTACTGCTGCTGATCATGGCCGGTTGCGAATCAGATTCGATGGAAGAATCTGGAGGAAGTGATGACAATCTCACAACTCCGTCGTTTGCCCAGTCTAATACCAAGAACAGCAACGTTCCGCTCAATGGTTTAAATTATAACATGGACTCGGTGATGCGTCAGGTAATTATTAAATTTAATTTTCTTTCAATAAACCAGGTATGCGATGAAGTGCTTGCTAATATGATAAGGAAAAATAAAAAACTTGAGTACAGCACAGAACTTGGTGAGTTTTATGGCTTCGTTTTCACCAAGGATACGTGGGATTCGCTGCACTATTACGGTTACGATGAAAGCGATATCAGCAGCACAAGCCCCAACAAAGAGATATACCTTGTTGGCAGGGCACCCTACAAAGAAAGAGGTATTTATGAAGATATGGTGGTGAATAATGCAAATAAGGACGTTAAACACCCTAAATTGTTCGAACGAGGAGTTGAAGAATATTTTAAGAAACAACAACCAAAGGTCTACGACCTATCTATTGCCGATCAGGCAAGCAGCTACATTGAGTACAACGCAAAAATAAGTTTCACCTCCGGCAATGATGAGTACATTACTTTTTCCGTAAACGCTGAAAACCAGAAAATAGTAATCAAGGTTGATAAATCAGATATTAAGTAGCGCTCGTTGTAGCCGTAAGTTTCTCTTCAAGTGTCTATTTTTCCCTTTTGTCGCACAATTAAAAGTTGACTGCGCGACTGCCATGATTGTAAAATGTGCTAAATAGTCAATCGGTTGCTGTTTTCGTTGGCTTTTACTGGAAAAATGCCGGTAACTTTGCGCATCAATATTTTAAAAAAACACATGAACAAGACTCCATTCATAATGTACTCCGATGGCAAGGGCAACATATTTGAAGATACTACCTTATATAGCGCTGGAAGAAGCGGCTGGGATGCCGGAGAAATACCTGAAGATGAATGGATAGAACTACCTGATGGGGGCACACTCTATGAGCTCCCGGGCAGGAGGGGTATAGGAATTGATGTTAAAACCGGCGATATGCGCCTTTGCGAAAAAGGATGGGCGGTTGCCGCTTTTATACCACCCGCCCACACCGGGCTGTACCTCGCACCCTACGAAACAATGCCCGATGCGCCTACACTTCCCTTGTTTTCTTACACCGCAGCCGGATGGCACGATAACAAATTTTTTGTTCCTGCTGTGCGCATTGAGCGCGACATAAGGCAGGAATGCAGTGGCTACGATGATAAAAAAATAAAACTTGGCGTAGAGCGGCTGGTTAGTGACTACCCACACAACAGGCTGGTAAAACACCTGGCTGAGAAATGCGCACTCACCTATAGCTGCCCTGCTGCCCGGAATTATTTCCTTGGCCGTTGGGAATGCCCTATACCAACTTCCCCGGCTTGTAATGCCAATTGTATTGGCTGTATTTCCTTCCAGCCGGAAGATGAGACGATTGTTGCAACACAAGACAGGCTTACCTTCAGGCCAACGGCTGAAGAAATAGTAGAATTTACAGTACCCCATCTTGAAACCGCTCCGTACCCTATAGTGAGCTTTGGGCAGGGCTGTGAAGGGGAGCCCCTGCTGATGT
>CAILMA010000181.1 GCA_903835145.1 uncultured Bacteroidota bacterium | reverse complement strand
CCATAATAAAGATATTTTCGACTATCTTATTGAGATGGGTGCTGATGTAAATTGCCTGTACGGAGATAGCTCTTCCACTTTAATGCTGGCAGTTGAACAAAAGGATGAATATATGATTGGTGTTTTGTTAAATAAAGGTGCCCGAACTGATGTTGCTGATAAATATGATTATGTGGTTTTAAATTATGTAATTAGAAAATACAGGGATACACCGGAGATCGTCAAATTGTTTTTGGATCACGGGGCAAATCCATGGCAGAAAGCTTATGGTGGAAAAACAATAGTTGAATATGCCGGGAAATATGAAAACGAGGAATTAATGCAGTTGCTCCAGAAATATCCTGATACATCAACAAAAACAAATGTGGATGCCAATGCGGAACTACCTGACTTAACCGATGAAGACGCAGTCCTGAAATACATTTGGAAAACAATGGTGCCAAAAAGAGGACCTGCCGCCACTATACAGGGAGAATTACTTAGCGCAGTAGAAAAAATACGCTACGAATGTGCTGATAACGGCGGTGCCAACTGGGATGAACGATTCCCTCAACGGGGAGAATTTATACGCACTACCTTGCTTGCGGATCCTTTATTTGCTGATGATGAGAAAGAAGAAATAGACGCTGCCATAGATACCATTCTGGAAGCAGCAGGAGGCTATTTTGAAGACGATCTCTATGATATGCTCGGTACGTACATCTACAAGTTTTACGTACACCATCAGGAGCCTATTCCGTTTGTACCACCTGTCGGTTATATTTGATAAATTAAATAAATAAATTATGACAATAGCGCTTTGGGTGGTACAGTCTTTACTGGGTTTGATTTTTGTCATTACAGGCAGTTTTAAATTTTTTCAAAGCAAGGAAAAGGTCATTGCCAGCGGTGGTACCTGGGCGGAGGATTTTAATCCCGGCATCATTAAAGCCATAGCCGCATTAGAGCTTATCAGCGGGCTCTTGGTGATCGTGCCAAAGTTATTGGGGCGTGGATATTACCTTACTTTTATTGGCGCCGCTTGTATTGCCATCATCATGGCAGGCTCGATATATGTTCACATCTGGCGGAAGGAATATAAACATGCCGCTATTAATTCAGTGTTTTTGTTAATGGCACTGTTTGTGGTGTATGAAAGCTGGCCTTTTTAAGTCTTTGCTCGCGTCAGTTTTCTGTAAGGAAACTGGTGTGGGATAAATCAGGCTGCCTGTCCCGTCCTTACGGGAGTCTCTGACCGCAGATTAAGCAGTCGGAGACTGCCTTATTCTTTACACACCGGAGCGCTACGCTAACTCCGGCGCGAGCACGGAAAATCAATGTTCCTGCTGGACCCCAAAAAGTATAGCCTCTTCGAGGACATCAAGGTTTATATCTTTCAGTTTTTTGAACTTGATGCAATACCCCGTCACGCTTGCCTTGCCAATCCTTTCACCGTATGCTTTGGCGAGGTATATCTTATCCTTAATACCCATGATATAGAAAGATATTCCTGTGGTGTTGGCGCTTAGGCCAATTTGATAAAACTCACAGCTTTTCCCATCTGCATATTTTATTGTG
>CAILMA010000180.1 GCA_903835145.1 uncultured Bacteroidota bacterium | reverse complement strand
GTGCCGGCGCATGATGTTGTTCATTTCGAAACGTCTTCACAAGTCGAAATGCGACTTTTTGTTTACAACAGCCTCGGGCAATTATTGTGGCAAAGCACATTTTTAAAGCATACGGAATTCAGCAAGGGTAGTAGTGCTCCCGGCTGTTACTATGCGCGGTTTATCAATACTAAAACAGGAAGTACAGTTGTAAAATCGTTTGTTATTCAATAACTTACGTTCTTAATCGTGTTTTTTTATTGCTTCTGGTTTTGGCTGTTTGGGTTACAATATTTCACTCTTCGTGGTTGCGGGCTACGGGCTCTCTTACTATTTTGTTATAGAGGTTGATTTTCTATTAACTTTGGCACTTCTTAAATCAACTCAATGCTTCAATTTGAAAGATTTACGCTCGGCAACGGACTGAGCGTAATAGTACATACTGATACCGCTACACCCATGGTTGCCATGAATATTCTTTTTGATGTTGGCGCGCGCGATGAAGAGCAGGAAAGGACAGGTTTTGCTCACCTTTTTGAGCACCTTATGTTCGGCGGCAGCGTTAATATTCCGGAATATGACGAGCCACTGCAAATGGCGGGCGGAGAAAACAATGCTTATACCACCAACGACATCACCAACTACTACATACAGCTGCCACTAAAGAACATCGAAACCGCCTTCTGGCTGGAAAGCGACCGAATGCTATCGCTGGCCTTCAGCGAAAAAAGCCTCGATGTGCAGCGCAAAGTGGTATGTGAAGAGTTTAAAGAACACTACCTCAACAAGCCTTATGGCGACGCATGGCACAAGTTGAGGACGCTCGCATATAAATCACACCCTTACCAGTGGCCTACCATAGGCAAGAATCTGGAGCAGATAGAAACTGCGCAGCTTGAAGATGTTAAAGCCTTCTTTTTCAAACACTACCGGCCTTGCAACGCGGTAATGTGTGTAGCTGGCAACGTGACGCTTGAAGAAGTGAAACAATTGTCAGAAAAATGGTTCGGCAATATTCCCGAAGGCGAAAAATACGTGAGGAATATAGCCGCAGAACCCCGCCAGGAAGAGGCGAGGGAAGCTACTATTACTGCTGATGTACCCCTGAATGCATTATACAAGGCTTGGCATATTTCCGGCAGGCTTACAGCGCCCTATTATGCCAGCGACCTCATAACGGAAATTATGGGCAGCGGGCTGTCTTCAAGGCTTTACGAGAAACTGGTGAAGGAAGAACAACTCTTCAGCAACATCAATTGTTACCATACCGGTAGCCTCGATGCCGGCCTGCTCGTGATAGAAGGCAAAATAAGGGAAGACAAAACACTTGAGGCCGCCAATGCCGGTATAGAAAGTGAGATATCCCGATTGTTAGCCACTGGTGTAACCGATAGCGAGTTGCAGAAGGCAAAGAATAAGATTGAAGCAATGATTGCGTTCGAAGATATGAGTCTGCTCAACCGGGCCAACAACCTTGCTTTTTACGAGTTGCTGGGTGATGCTGCCATGATCAACAAAGAGTGGGAACATTACCAGGCAGTTACATCAGATTTCTTGTTGGAAACCGCCAAGGAGATTTTCCGCTCCGGCAATTGCAATACGCTTTATTACCGCAAGAACGGTTAGTTGTGTAGGAGCGTTCTTTATAAGTTGTAGATTAAAAATATAATATGTTGTTTCAGGGGAGATTTTCTCAGGATGGCAGCGGTTTCGAAAACCGCATCACATCTTTATTTAAAATTCAATATCCCATCATTCAAGCAGGGATGATCTGGGCTTCGGGCTGGCGCCTGGCTGCCGCTGTTAGTAATGCAGGTGGCTTGGGTATAATAGGCGCCGGTAGCATGTATCCTGATGTGTTGCAGGAGCACATACAGAAATTTAAAGCGGCAAGTTCAAAACCCTTTGCCGTTAATCTACCATTGCTTTACCCGGATATTGATAAACACATTGCTGTAATACTCGAAGAAAAAGTACCCATTGTGTTTACCTCTGCGGGCAACCCCAAAACATGGACCGCGAAGCTGAAAGAAGCAGGGATCACCGTGGTGCATGTGGTCTCCAGCGCAAAATTTGCTAAAAAGTGCGAAGACGCTGGCGTTGATGCCGTTGTTGCAGAAGGCTTTGAAGCTGGAGGGCACAATGGCAGGGAAGAGACAACAACGCTTTGTCTTATACCCGCTGTAAGGCAGGTGCTTACCATACCGCTCATTGCTGCGGGAGGTATTGCTACCGGCAGGGCCATGTTTGCCATGATGGCATTGGGCGCTGAAGGAGTGCAGATGGGCAGTCGGTTTGTTTGTACACCAGAGGCATCGAGCCATCAGGCATTTAAAGAAGCTATTGTAGCGGCAAACGAAGGCGACACTGTACTTACGCTCAAAAAACTGACCCCTGTAAGACTCATAAAAAACGATTTTGCCATTCGTGCCTTCACTGCTGAAAACAATGGTACGGACGAAGATACCCTTAAAGAACTGCTGGGCAGGGCTCGCGCCAAACATGGCATGTTTGAAGGTGATACCGTGGAAGGAGAACTCGAGATAGGGCAGGTTAGTAGCATAATAAAAGCCATCATACCCGCCGCCGATGTGGTTGCTGAGGTTTGGAATGAATTTAAAACAGCGGCTGCAAATCCCTTCGCTTACTAACGATAGGAAAGACTTTCAACAAAACGCCTGATGAATCTATGGGTTCATCAGGCGTTCTAATATTTTCCGTTTTACAGCTATGCGTATTTCTTCAGCAATTCCATGAGTTTGTCCACATCAGCATGGTTGTTGTAGATATGGGTGGAAACCCGCAATGAGTTCAGGCCGCACTCGGCCACACTTCTTATGCGTATTTTGCTTTCCACACACTTCTCAAAAAACTTCTGGTAATCCATATTCTTTATCCTGAAACCATTTACAGCGCAACGCGAGCGCTCTTCTGTTGGCGTTATCAGCTCTATTTTATCTCCAAATTCCAGCAACCGGTCCTGGGTATATTTGCCAAGGCTCTTAATGCGGTTGTGTATGTTCTTGATTCCAATGTTTTCAATGAAATCTATTGAGGCATTTACACCTGTGTAAAGCGCATTTGCCTGGGTTCCACCAAAATATCGGTGTCCGCTGGGCGCATAATTGCCGGTTTTTACCGGGTCACTCATCAGGTCCCACTTGCCATCATCTATTCCGGCACCGCCATAATAGGTTTGCACTGTATCTCTGAAACTATCCTTAACGTATAAAAATCCCGTTCCTTTAGGGCCAAGCATCCATTTGTGGGAGCAGCTGGCATAAGTGTCGCACCCAAGGTCATGGAGGTCCAGCTCCAGCATACCTGCGCCATGCGCTCCATCAATAAGCGAAAAAAGACCCTTGTCTTTTGCCAGCTGGCATATCTCCTTTATCGGGAGCACTTGCCCCTGAGTGCAGGGTATATGCGGTGTGGCGATGACGCGCGTTCGTTTGTTGATCAGGGCGGCAATTCTTTCCAGCGTTTCAGCTGCCGTTGGTGCCGGAGTGTACTTTCTTATTACTATTCCATGCAGCTTTTGCCGGCTCATCCAGGGAGAGCAATTGCCAATATGCTCGTGGGTGGTAAGTATTACTTCGTCGCCTTTTTTGAGTGGGACGCCCCAGCAGGCTATATTTATGCCCTCGGTTACATTGTGAGTTAGTGTTATTTCATTATCGTTGGCACCTACAAACTTTGCAATTTTGCCCGGTGTTGAGTCATAACTACCATAGTTTCCTTCCCGGTCGGCATCCATCATTGCTACATGCACAGCCTCTATTACGGGGTAGGGCGACGGGCCAAAGGTGCCATTGTTAAGATAAGTCCAGTCCTTCGTCAGCGGGAAAGACTGCCTCACGTTGTGCCAATAAGCTTCATCATGCTCATCTATGATTTTACCATCCGTTTTAAGCTCTTTTGCTGCAGCTATAGCTTGTAATTCGGTAAGACTTAGAGCAGCCAGTGCAGTTGCCGATTTTATGAAACTTCTACGGTTGTAACTCATAACAGCGAATTTTGGTAAAGGATAAATGTAATAAATAATCAAACATCCTATAACAAAATTGCATTGGGGCGGTGAAATTATTTGTAACTGGCTGCTTTCCAACAGTGATTTTGTTTTTGCTTCAAAGCACCACGTTACCCCCAAAAAAACAGCTCGTTCGTCCAACAATCCATTAATATAAGCGTGATTATACAAATATTAATTTTGTGATAGTACATATCTGTGTAAAAATTTCTTTGTTTTTTTATTGGGTGCTTGCACTTGACGAATAATTGTTCTAAAATTGTAAGTAAATATCATTAAAACAACCCTATTCTATCATGAAAAAACAAGAAACAAACAAAAAGAATACACCTCGGGCTGCGAATGCCCATTCGCCTGCCGACACTCCGGCAAAAGTCCCTGACACCCCCTCAATAAGCCCGGCAGGTTTCACAGTGAGTGATTCAGTGTTTAAGAAATTTTTTTATGGCTCGCTGCTCGCCATGCT
>CAILMA010000179.1 GCA_903835145.1 uncultured Bacteroidota bacterium | reverse complement strand
TTTGATAAAGCCTTAATTGGGCAGCCTAACAATGCCAGTGTATTAAATAACTACAGTTATTTTCTATCTGAAAGGGGAATACGACTCGATGATGCAGCGGAAATGTCGCAGAAATCGTTGACAATCAGGCCCAATGAGGCAACTTTCATGGATACCTATGGGTGGATAATGTATAAAAAAGGCGAATACGCTGAAGCTAAAGAATACATAGAAAAGGCAGTAAACGCACGCGAAAAAAATGCAGATGCTACGCTTTATGAGCATCTTGGTGATGTCTATTTTAAGTTGAATGATAAGGCCAACGCTGTAAAGTATTGGAAAATAGCCAAGGAAAAAGGAAGCGAGAATCCGCAGTTAAACAAGATGATCAGCGAAGAAAAATTGTATGAATAGATTTTTGTGCGGGATTGCTTTGGTTTTGGCTATTTTTTCGTTGGAATCCTGCTCGTTGCAGCGGCTTTTTAAGCGAAACAAATTGAGTGTTTCCCGATTGGATACTATAAAGGATACTACTGGTAGCGCAAATACTGCTGTGAAACGGTACGCTTTGTTTCCTCAGCCGGATACAGCCAGTTACAACAACATTAATTTAACAGCGCAGCAAACTGAAAAACAGGATAGCGGCAAAGCCTACGCTTTATATCCTCAGCCCGATACCTTTTCAGAAGTTAAAAATGTTGACGGTATTGAAGCAACGAATAAGCTCATTTCAGGTGTTCTTCCTTTATTTAAAAACATCCGCAGCTACACCACTTTCAATGGTAAGGCGAAAGTGCATTTCGAGGGCCCGGGGGAGCAACAGGATTTTACGGCAATTATTCGTTTGAAAAAAGATACGGCCTTGTGGATCAATATTTTTGGGTTGGGAGGAGTGGTGAATGCAGCCAGGGTTTACATAACTCGGGATAGCTTTTTTATGATTAATTACCTGCAAAAAGAAGTCACAAAAATTGCGCTTGCACAAGTTGCAAAAGTGCTACCAACTGAGGTTGATTTCATGTCATTGCAACGCCTCATAACCGGTGAGCCACTTCGCGAAGGGACGATAGTTGATGTCGCTGAATTGTCTAATTCCTGGTTACTGCATGTAACTGACCCTGGGTATTTACAAGAGTTACAGTACAATAAGTCGGATAGCACATTGTCTACCTGCTTGCTCAATACTCACGACCCTAACGGACCGCAGGCATTGATGAAGTATGCTGATTTTGAACTGTTGTATGACAAGAAGTTCTCCAAAGCCCGCAACATTAATATTAAAAATGGAGCTGATCAGTTCGCAATAGAGATGTATTTCCAAAATGCCGATTTTGATAAACCAATTGAAATGCCTTTTAACATTCCCGGAAACTATACGGTTAAGTAACCTTTATTTTCCTTTTTGCCTTCAACACGTTCTTTTCAGCATCGGTCATTTTTTCAATTGCAATGGTAAAAGCAATAGCACTTATGTTTTTAATATGCTCGTGCATGAAGGGTAGTGCTGTCTCAGGGTAAACCGTATGCACCTCACGCAGCGCCCAACCCACGCCTTTTTGTACATAATATTCATTGTCCCGCAACAATGGCTCAATCAAGGCTAAAATCTGATGAACCGGGAGGTAGTTTTTCTTAGTTCGGCTATAATAAAGCAGACTAACCACTGATTGTCGGCGCATCCATAGGTCTTCACTTTTGTTCCATTCAGTCAATTGGGCATACACTTCCTCTGGGAATGTCTCCAAAAGCTTTGTAAATACTTTCGCGAGTGCATCGCAAAGACCCCAATCGCTAACAAGCGACTGCCATTGTATGGCAGTCTGCCATATTTTGAGGTGATGATCTTTTTTGTTGACTGCTTGTTCCAGGTAAAAAAACGCATGTAGCTGTTCTCTGTACGTTGAGCCATGATTCCATATATAGTCCCACAAAGGAAGCTGATCATCAAATGGTAGGCTGCTAAATGAAAATCCTTGTTTGTAAGCAGCCCGCTGCGCCGGTATAACCCGCTCCGTGCTATTTATCCTGTCTATTACTTCCTTATGGTGTGTGTTATAGTTCATCATTTACAATTAAAAATTTCAAATTGTTAGTCACGAAGTTGCTCCTATTTTCTTGAAAAAGGAGGCGCGAATAAAAAAACATCACCGATTGTAATTAAACACTAATGTTTTCATTACAAATGTTGTAAATTCGTTACGCCTAAAAAATTGATACTATGAACCTCACTAACAAACTCTTATTTCTGGCATCTTGCCTTTTAATCTGTTCCTGCAATGGCTGCGGCCCCGATTCTGTGCACCCAACGGCAAACGTTTTTTTGACAACCGTTGTGTTTGAAAACCCCGGTGGTGCACAGGATTCTATAAATATTCATTGGAATTTAAATTTGCCCACAACATTGAGCGGAGCCGAAATTCGGGGTGCTTCAGGTTTTGTGAACGTAACAGTTGATACCCAGGAAATTGTTTTAGCAAATTCTTCTCAACCTAAAACGTATATGAGCAAGCTTACATTTTCGGATCCCTTAACAGGAGAGGTGCTGAACGCAATAACTCCGAACTATGATTACAATGGGCATCTGACAGGTATTGCAAATGTTAGCTTTTCGGCGAAAAGCAATTTTAACACCAATACCTATCTCGATTATCCAAACATGCCTTATTTATTTTCTACAACAAATAACGGCACCACGAAGGAATATTTCAGGCTTCTTTATCCTCCTTCATTTAATAATGGTAAAATCGTAAGCTATACCGTTCTGGATAGTGTTATAGGATTAAATGGCGAAATAGATACGAGTAGGAAATTTGTTTATGTGATTGACACTAATACAATTGGAAGCTATGGTATCGCCACCAATCTGGATTTGTATGCGTTCCCGACCCTTTGGGTTCTTGAGTGCGCTCATGCAAATGCGGCCTCAAAATTTAATGATATTGCCACAGAATTCTCAATTTATCACAATGGCGGTGATTACATAAATAGGGTGATAATTTCACCTGTTGGAGCGTTAAACTATTACCGACATGATTCTCTGGTTGCCAGTTATCATTACAGATATATGACTAACGGGGAGGGGCAAATTACGCAGAAAGTAGCTATTGATGACTCAGGAAATACGTTTACTACATGGTAAAGATACATGACATTGCCTATCAATTAACTTGTTGCTCTACCGTATGTAGGCTGTTCGTTTATTTTTGGCGCTAAAGAAGGATTCCAAAGACTATTGATTGTCTCAATATCGTTTTAAATTGCATCAATTAAATAAAAATGTTATTTAATGTTGTTTAGTTTTTATTTGAAAAATTTTGTCTTTGATTTACACGTCACTTAGTGTCCAATCACTTTCGTTACACTTGAGATTGGGTTTATAAAGTACTAAAAGTCAGTAATTTATGCAGAATGTTGGAAAGGTATTTTTATTCCAAGTTCGCTATTTGAACAATTTTTTTTTACCTACTGGTGACAATTTAAGGGAATACCGAATGTGTATTACTACTTGTGATATGTGCTTAACTTTTTTTAGTTTGTTAAACTTTTAGCTAACTAATCTTATCTTTGTGGCACAAATTTCTTTTACTCCTCAAAAATTTAGCCGGATCGCATGAACTGGAAACAATCTTTCAGCACTTCCATTGGGAAGAAACTTCAAATGTCGTTAACAGGTTTATTTTTAATCTTATTCCTCATTGTTCACTGCTACGTTAACGCACAAATTTTTTATAACGATGGGGGCACCCGTTTTAACGAAGCAGCCCATTTCATGGGTACGAACTTCGTAATCCGCACCGTTGAAATCGGGCTTTTTGCATTCCTCATTTTGCATATTGTTCAGGGACTTATGCTTTATTCAGCTAATCGTGCTAAAAGGACCACCAGATATGCTGTAAGTGCAGGTAACAAAACCAGCAAATGGTATAGCCGCAGCATGGCTGTACTTGGTACATTAATATTGTTGTTCCTTGTATTGCACCTTTCTAAATTCTGGGCACCAAACCGTATCAGTCAGCTTTCTGGCAATGGTGAAAAACCATTGTACGAAATGATGCGCGACGAGTTTCAAACGGCTTGGGTTGTTGGTGTTTATATTTTTGGTTGCATTTCCCTTGCATGGCACCTTGTTCACGGCTTCTATAGTGCGTTTCAGACTCTTGGCCTTGGCACACACAAGTATAAAGGTATCATCAAGAGTATCGGCATCGCATTCTCTATCATTGTTCCTTTAATCTTTGCTTTGATGCCAATCGCATTTTTTCTTCAGGTTATTAAATAATTTTTAAATAAATTTTCAAAAAAGTAGAGCTCAATTTTCGACTAAGTCGCGATGATACAAGCTCACAAAGTTTTTTGATTTTTTGATTCTTGATTTTTTGATTTTTATAATATGGCACTTAATTCTAAAATACCTTCAGGTCCGTTAGATACCAAATGGAAAACATACAAATCTACCTGTAAGCTGGTAAACCCGGCCAACAAACGCCAGCTTGAAATAATAGTAGTAGGTACCGGTCTTGCAGGTGCTTCTGCTGCGGCTTCACTTGGTGAAATGGGGTACAAGGTAAAAGCATTCTGTTTTCAGGATAGTCCACGCCGCGCGCATTCTATTGCAGCGCAGGGTGGTATTAATGCCGCAAAAAATTATCAGAATGATGGCGACAGTACCTACCGATTGTTTTACGATACCATTAAGGGTGGTGATTACCGCGCCCGTGAAGGTAACGTTCACCGTCTCGCTGAGGTAAGCGCCAATATCATAGACCAATGCGTGGCGGCTGGTGTTCCCTTTGCCCGCGAATATGGTGGCTTGCTGAGTAACCGCTCATTTGGTGGTACTCAGGTACAAAGAACTTTTTACGCTGCCGGCCAAACCGGTCAGCAATTATTAATAGGGGCTTATCAGGGCCTCGAGCGCCAAGTATCACTTGGTACCGTGGAAATGTTTTCGCGCCATGAGATGCTTGAAGTAGTTAAAATAGACGGCAAAGCGCGCGGCATTATTGCGCGTAACTTGGTTACAGGTGAGCTTGAGCGTCATTTTGGTCATGCTGTATTATTGTGCACCGGTGGTTATGGTAACGTATTCTACCTTTCTACAAATGCAATGGGTAGCAACGTAACTGCTGCCTGGAAAGCACACAAGAAAGGTGCATTTTTCGGCAATCCTTGCTTTACACAGATTCACCCTACTTGTATACCGGTAAGTGGCGATCACCAGTCGAAACTGACATTGATGTCAGAATCGCTGAGGAATGATGGTCGTATATGGGTTCCAAAAGCGAAAGGTGATAACCGCAAACCAACCGATATTCCTGAAGAAGAGCGCGATTACTACCTGGAAAGGAGGTACCCAGCTTTCGGTAACCTCGTACCGCGTGACGTTGCCAGCCGTGCTGCAAAAGAGCGTTGCGATGCAGGTTTCGGAGTTGGTTCCTCTAAGATGGCCGTTTATCTTGACTTTGGTGCCGCTATTGAGCGTTATGGAAAGATAGAAGCCAACAAACAGGGTAAGCACAACGCTACTAAAAATGAAATAATTGTACTTGGAAAGGAAGTCGTAGCATCAAAATACGGTAACCTTTTTGAGATGTATGAGAAAATTACCGGAGAAAACCCATACGAATTTCCAATGCGTATCTATCCCGCGGTGCATTACACCATGGGTGGTCTTTGGGTCGATTATGAGTTGATGACGACAGTACCGGGCTTGTATGCACTTGGAGAAGCTAACTTTAGCGACCACGGCGCAAACCGCCTCGGTGCATCTGCGCTTATGCAGGGTCTTGCCGATGGTTACTTTGTAGTTCCTTATACACTCGGTAACAATCTTGCCGATGATATTCGTACCAAAGCAATCCCGACGGACCATCCTGCATTTGTAGCTGCTGAAAAAGAAGTGAGTGACCGCATTAACAAACTGATGGGCATCAAGGGTAAGCAAAGCGTGGAAAGTTTCCACAAGCGCCTTGGTAAAATCATGTGGGACAAATGCGGCATGGGCAGGAACGAAAAAGGACTTAAAGAAGCAATTGCAGAAATAAAGGCATTGCGTGAAGAATTCTGGAAAGATGTGCGCGTACCAGGCGATATCCTCGAATATAATCCCGAGTTGGATAAAGCGGGTAGGGTAGCAGATTTTATAGAGCTTGGCGAACTGATGTGCATAGATGCCCTCAATCGCAACGAAAGTTGTGGTGGCCACTTCCGCGAGGAATATCAGACCGAAGACGGCGAAGCACTGCGCGACGATGAACATTACATGTATGTTGCTGCGTGGGAATTCAAGAGCGAAGGCCAGTTTGAAATGCACAAAGAAGACCTGATATACGATGTAGTGCATCCGAGTCAAAGGAGTTACAAGTAAATTTTAATGAAAGAAAAGCTCATCATAAAAAATTTTGGACCTATTAAATCTGTCGAGCTTGACCTCGGCAGGTTTAATGTCCTTATAGGTGAGCAAGCAACCGGGAAAAGCACTGTAGCTAAGGTTTTGGCGGTGTGTAGGTATTTTTCTTATATTGTTCCGATTGAATACCCCAATTCGGGGAAATATGAACATTCCCTTTTTAATCAAGGGTTAGATGCCTGGGGGCTGCGGAGTTTCGCTGCAAAGGATAGTTTTATTTCCTATGATTGTTTAGATTATTCTTTAGAGGTCAAATTCAATTCATTGAAAATGACTCATAATGTTGTGAAAGATATTGACAAGGAAGGAGAGCCAATAATGGGCGATATCGAAATTAGTCATTTGTTTTCTCAACCCGATTTGTTTGCAAAATCGTTTGTTTTTAAGAATTTGTTGTCCGAATTTGAAAAAATTAAACCTAGATATAGAGAATCAAATTTTGTAATTCCAACAAGTTTTTTTCTTAATGATGTGAAGCAGGTAATGGATAATCCGTTTTATCTACCAACTGAACGTGGTTTGCAGTCCATTTTTTCAATCGGTAGGGCAAGTA
>CAILMA010000178.1 GCA_903835145.1 uncultured Bacteroidota bacterium | reverse complement strand
GATAACGGACTCGGTGTTGACCTTGACCTGCATCGCGACAATTTTTTTAAGATCGGGAAGGTATTTCACCGCCACCCCAATGCAAAGGGCTTTGGTTTATTCATGACCAAAACTCAGGTTGAAGCAATGGACGGTAAAATATGGGTAGAAAGCACGCCCGATGTAGGAACAACTTTTTTTATAGAATTTAACGATCAGAACTTATGAAGCCTCCGATAAAAGTTTTCCTGGTTGATGATGATAAACTCTTTGTTTTCCTCACCAGGAAAACCATAAATGCAACAAATCTGGTTACAGGTATTCAGGAGTTTAACGACGGAGAACAGGCTATAGATTACCTTAAACAAATTGTAGGAAACACTGACTTATTGCCAGATATTATATTCCTCGATCTCAGTATGCCTATTATGGACGGATGGGGTTTTCTTAAAGAGTATATGTTGCTTGCGCCGCAAATAGAGAAAAAGATAAAAGTCTACATATTTACTTCTTCTATTTCTCCTCACGATGTGGAGCGCGCAAAGGGTATTGGTGTTGTTACAGATTTTATTGTAAAGCCCCTGCTTAAAGAAAAATTTATTGATATTCTGAAGGCGTAAGTCGCTCATTTGCAGGGCATTCCTGTTTGTCGCCCCACGCTAAAATTCAGCTGCAAATAATAGTTGCTTAACATTAAGGTCATAATCGGCTTATTATTACCACTTTTAGCTGGTAAAAGAGCTTTTTATGCCACATAGTTATCCACATATCCACAATGCGACAAAAAAGTGTTGATAAATATCCTAAACTTGCCTTGCAATTCCCACTTTAAAAAATATTGATGCCGAAGCAGCCGCCGTTAGGTGAGTTAGCTTTTTGCTGCAATGTACCTACCATGCCCTGTTGCGTTTAATTAATTGGCGATATGTTCGAGAATAGTACGGTAAACCTGACCCTTTTACAAAAAAGGGCATTTAACCTGAGGTGGGCAACGGTGCCAGACGGAGTTATACCATTAACTGCCGCTGACCCGGACTTCCCTTGTGCCGCAGAGATCACAGAAGCCATAGCCTCCTTTGCTAAAGACAGGTATTTCTGCTATGGCCCGCCAGAGGGGCTTGCCGACTTTAAAGAAAGCATGGCGGCCTACTACACCGATAAAAGGAGCATACCCGCCAACCCGGGTTTCATTTTCCCGGTCGATAGTGCTGCGTTTGGTATTTACCTCACCTGCAAGGCGTTTATTTCAGCCGGCGACGAAGCCATCATTTTTGATCCGGTCGATTTTCTGTTCCGGTATTCTATAGAGCAAGTGGGTGGCGTTGCTGTGCCGTTCGCTATTGCACCGGGCACAGATGACATGAGTTTTGAGGCTATGGAGGCGTTGATAACGCCTAAAACCCGCATGATATGCCTTTGTAATCCGCTGAACCCAACGGGCAAAGTGTTTACCAAAAAAGAGCTGCTGCTGCTGGGCGACATAGCCTGCAGGCACAACCTGATTATATTGTCAGATGAAATATGGAGTGATATCGTTTTCACCCCGCACACCTACACAAGCATAGCCTCCCTGGGCGATGAAATCAGGAACCGGACCATAACTATTACCGGTTTTAGCAAATCATACGGTTTAGCCGGGTTGCGCATTGGTTCGGTTATGGCTTCTAATGCTGCTCATTTTGCCCGGTTAATGGAGGCATCGCTGCACAACAGTACCGTGCATGGTGCCAATACAATAGCACAGGTAGCCGCGGCTGCCGCGCTTAACAAATGTGGTGGCTGGCTCGGCGATTTTGTAGCGCACCTGCAAAAAATGAGGGATCTGTGTGTTACAGAACTCAACACAATACCGGGCATTAAGTGCATAGCCCCGGAGGCTTGCTATGTGGCGTTTGCCAATATAGAGGGTTTACATAAAACAAGCCAGGAAGTGCGCGACTACCTGATGGAGCACGCAAAAGTATCGGTAGTGCCAGGATTGAAACAGTGGTTTGGCGATGGGGCAAGCGGCTATATAAGGCTCAGCTTTGCAACTTCAGAAGAGATACTCGCTGAAG
>CAILMA010000177.1 GCA_903835145.1 uncultured Bacteroidota bacterium | reverse complement strand
GTTCACGTGCTTTTTCAGCCATTTCTTCGGCTTTCTGTGGGTGCATGATGCACCATTTTACTGCCTTTACAAAGTCTTCGGGTTTGCGGGCAAGAAGGTAATGTTCTGTAACTTTTGCATCGAGTCCTTTGATGCCTTCAGGGGTTGTTATCACCACTTTGCCAGCAGCCATGGCTTCAAGTATCTTTACTCTTATGCCTCCGGCTGAGGATATCGGCACAATCAATATTTTTTTGTCTGCCAGAAAATCGGCGGCATTGTCCACTTCGCCAAGGCAATGAACGCCTTCAATCTCCATATTCTGGAATTCTTCCGGCATGTTTCGGCCTGCGAAATAGAACTCGAATTTCGGGATGGCATTGTGTATTTTGGGCCACACGTCTTTCAGGAACCAGCGCATGCCTTCTCTGTTCGGAATCCAGTCCATTGCGCCGAGGTGGTAGCCTACCCAGCGCTCACTGCGGCTTATGGGTGGCAGGTTCTCAATTTCTATACTAAATGGGGCTACCACTACGTCAGAGAGCTTTTCCAGCCGCGACACATGGAATGCGTCTTTTTCAGTAATGGGTAACACGAGGTCATATTTCTTCCACGATTCGCGCTCAAAGTTCTTCAGCCTTTTGGTGAGGTTAAAAAGATAACGTCGTTTGAATTTGTTCTTGTTTTTAGCACCCAGCCCGTGCCAAATGTGGTATTCAATATTGTGCATGCGCAATACCTTAACTGCGCGGGAATTTTGCTTAATAGCCGGGAGATATGTGGACATATAAACGCTTTCCACCTGCACTACATCGGGCCTGAAATCTTTTAAAATTTCAACAATTTTATGTTCGAATTCCGGGTTGTAGAAGCGTTCTACGTGTTCAGCTTCTTTACTAAAAAAATAGTTTTTGAGTATCTTAAGCGTCGTAACGTCATTATTAATGTTTACCCAATCGAAAGCATAGATATCTTTGTAAAGGCTATTGAGCACATTTTCGGGCAATGCGTGTTTGGAGGTGTTCATAGAGAGCAGGTACACCTGCCAGCCACTGTACTTGTATCCCTCAATCATTGCATGCATTGCAAGATTACCTCCATCGTTAAGAGGATACGGTACCCTGTTCGTAAGAATTAGTATTTTGCGCTCTCCCATAAATTAATGGGCGAAAATAGATAACTTTTGAAAACTTATTTTTGATGGATAGCATAAAAACAATAATTTTTTTAGGTTCTAAGCCAATAGGGTATGAATGTTTTACTTTTTTGGTGGATAATGCGGCAAAAATCGGTCTCAGGGTGGCTGGCTTGCTCACACAGCCGAGGAAGGAGTTTGGTGAAGGCCATGACCTCGTAGCCCTTGCAGAAGCCAGTAACATACCAGTAATTGCATCTCCCCATGATATGCCGGAGTGCGATATTATCTATTCTGTGCAGTATCATAAGATTTTAAAACAGCATCATATTGATAAGGCCCGGCAGGTTGCCGTTAATCTGCACATGGCTCCGTTGCCTGAATATAGGGGGAGCAATCAGTTTTCATTTGCTATTTTAGAAGGTAAAAAGGAATTTGGTACCACCATCCATCAAATGGCGGCAGGTGTTGACAATGGCGATATTTTGTTCCAGAAGCGATTTCCGATAAAGGAGGGCTGGTGGGTTCATGATCTTTACGAACAGACCTATAAATCGTCGCTTAATCTGTTCCGCCAAACTTTGGGGCATATTGTTGAGGGCAAGTACACGCCCGTAGCACAGGAACTGCTGGTGGGCAAGTATGGCACAAGCATGCACTACCGCCGCGAAATGGGGGCTCTAAAGGCAATAAATCTTAAATGGGACAAAGAGAAAATCGAGCTACATATTCGTGCCACTTCTATGCCGGGCTTCGAACCGCCTTTCTGCTGGATCGATGGAGAGAAAATGTATTTTACCCGAACGTATTAGGTAACCGTACGAAATTGATGTCGATAACATTTTATGTATTTTCCATGCTATTTTGCTCCCATAGGCGGAAACCACTCATAGAAGTAGACTCCATTCAGGCTGTCGACAGGTGATAGGTGGTGGCGCTCAACAAATTTTGTCGCATTCCAATAGTATTGTGCGTTTGCGCCCTTGGTAGGTATGTTGATGAGGTCGGTTCTTTTGAGGAGGTCCTTATTTAGCGAAATCAGGATTGGCTTATTGTTCATTTTGCTCATTAACTGGCTATTGAGGCTGTCGTATGCAACAAAATTTTCGAGCAAACGAGCAAATTCCGGTGGTGTGCGGCTCATGACGCTTGCCATCAATGGCAGGCCAGAGTTGAGGGACAGGCAATAATTAAAGTTGGTCCATGGGGCGTAATCATCAAGGCAATACAGATACCCGGTGTCTTCAACTCCCACGAGGTAGTAAGGGAGCGGTAGTATTGCCTGGTATTTTTTAAAGTCGAGGTGCTGGGGTTGTACTTCTTTCAGGTTTTGGGCACTAAAAATGTTTTTTTCGCCGGTTACTGCCTGAGATTCGTCTACGAAGTCTTTAATCTCAGCAGCGCCAATAAATATCGTTGCGGCAAGGATAGCAATTTTCAGTTTTTTACCTGCGTCCTTGTAGAAATTCACAATGGCATACATCACCCAAACATAAAAGGCGAAGAAAAAAGGCCATATAAAACGTTCAAGGCTCCTGAACTGCTCAACGGCTTTGGTGAAAACGTGGAGGTAAAGGAAAGGATTCAGGATGTTGGTAATCTTGTAGCCTTCCGTCAGGTCTTTTGATGTGATGTAAGTTTCCCCCATAGAGACAGAAAGCAATACCAGCCCGCCGAGAATAATACCGCTTTTCAGCGGGTCGCTGAAAAACGTTTTTTGAAGTTGGAGAAAGTATTCCCTGAACTTTTTACTGACTGCCAGGCAGGCCAATATTATGAACGAGCCAAAAACCGCTATGTTGCCAAGATATCCGGCTTTTTCCGGTTCGAAGGTGTCGAGCCCTGTGGAGATAGGGAAGAAGATGTCTTCAAAGTCATAGTGGCCGAAAAGGTAGGAAAATCTGATTTTCTCCTCCATCCAGTCATAGCCATTTGCAGTTACGGGGCGCAGCTTGTAATAGTGGTCAATGGAGAACAACAGCGCTATTGCTATGCTGCCCGTCACCACCGGGTATATTGCGCTCATAGCTATGCTGAATTTACCAGCCGTTGTTTTGATATTGAACAACCCATAGAAGAACAACATGGATGCGATAAAAAGCGTGACGATAGCCAGAAAATAGCCATGGATAAAGAAGGCAATTACCGAAAAAATGCACATCAACCCTCCAACCAACATCTGCTTTTTTACTGAATTTTTATGCTTATCCCAAAGGACAATAAGCACTATGCCAATCAATATAACACTCGTTAGCGACAGGTTATAATGTCCGTGCCATATCCTGGGTACTTGCATATTAATCCATGGTAGGGTTATAGCCATGATATAGGCGAAGGTGTTTTGCTGGAGCAGCCGGGAGAATATATAGTAGGTTAGCAACCCTGCCGCTGCAAAATTTGACAGGATAAAACAGTAAAATATCTGGACTGAATATGCGGAAACGTCGTGAACATGCAGGCAAAACCAACGCAATGGGACGGAGAAAAAGGGCGTATTATCGGTGTAGAAAACATAGTCGCCAAATGGATAAAGCATGTTGTGGAAGAGAAACATGCCGCCATTTGTTGACTTGTCAGAGCAATAGCTAATAAGAGTAAATATGTTTTTGATGCCGTCGCCCTTAGATGAAAGC
>CAILMA010000176.1 GCA_903835145.1 uncultured Bacteroidota bacterium | reverse complement strand
GATCTGTTATCAAATAATGGTTTTAGCAATTCTACTGGTATTAGCTTATTTAATCGGATCTATTCCGTCGGCAGTTTGGGTGAGTAAATGGGTATATGGTATTGATATACGGGAACATGGCAGTGGCAACGCAGGCGCTACGAATACATTTCGCACTTTAGGCACAAAGGCAGGTGTTTTTGTAATGTTGATGGATATGCTCAAGGGCTATCTCGCTGTAAAACTCGCTTTGTTATCGCACCTCAATCCTGGTTATGATCAATTTGCCAATTTTCAAGTTTTCCTTGGGCTTGCGTCGGTCATTGGTCATATATTTCCAATTTGGGCAGAGTTTAGAGGCGGTAAAGGTATTGCAACTTTGTTCGGAATGATTTTGTCGATCCAACCTATGGTTGCAGCCAGCCTTGTTGTCGTGTTTTTGTGTATGCTTTACCTTACAAGGTATGTATCGCTCAGCTCTATAACTGCAAGTATCGCATTCCCGGTGCTCATCGTGTTTATCTTCAACTCGCAAGACCACATCGGTTATAGGTTATTTGCCATGGCAACTGCAATACTTGTGGTACTTACGCATCATAAGAACATTGGCCGCCTGCTTAATGGAAACGAAAGCAAGGTTGCCTTTTTCAGGAAAAAGAAAATGCACGGACAATAAAAATCAGCATCAATACATAAAAAAACCACTATTATATAATAGTGGTTTTTTGTTTTTCAGGTCTTTTATATTTTCACCTCATCTGGTATAAAAAGCGATACATTTCCTTTGTTTCTAATCACATCGCGAACGAGAGTGGAAGAAATGGTTGAATACAGTGGCGAGCATGTTAAAAAAATAGTTTCTATTTCCGGTGCAAGCATCCTGTTCATATCAGCAATCGCTTTTTCATATTCAAAGTCACTGATGTACCTGATACCGCGTAGAATATATCTTGCATTTATTTTGCGGCAGTAGTCGATGGTTAATCCTTCATAGCCCTTGGCCTCTATTCGGGGGTCGTTTTTGAAGATATCGTGAATCCACGCTACCCTTTGCTCAACGCTAAACATCGGTTGTTTCGATGAGTTTATACCTATCCCGATAATGAGTTTGTCGAACAGGGAAACCGCCCGTTCAATGACGTCGACATGACCTTTTGTCACTGGGTCGAAAGTGCCGGGAAATAAACAAATACGTTCCATTTTAATTTTCTTCTGTTTGTTTAAAGAAAGTAAATACTGTAGTGCCGTAACTCTTCATCCTCAAAAAATTCGGATGTTTTTGATAGTCATTTCTGGTTGTGTGCTCCTGCACGAAAATCCCACCCGGAAGCAGCAGTTTTTTCGAAAAAACAAGCAGTGGGATTTCATCAATATTTTCGAGTGCATACGGAGGGTCTGCAAATATTAATTCGTATTGCTCGGTACACTGTTTCATAAATTTGAAAACATCGCCGCTTATAAGTTGAAACTTTTCTTTAATTCCAAGTTCGCTTATTGTTTTCTTTATGAAATCGAAGGAGACCCTGTCGCGCTCAACGAGCGTAAGTTGCGCAGCACCCCGTGACGCCAATTCGTAGCTGATGCTGCCTGTGCCGCCGAAAAGGTCGAGTGTTTTGATTCCCTCAAAATCGATGACATTATTTAGCATATTAAACAAACCTTCTTTTGCCAATTCTGTTGTAGGCCGGGCAGGGATGCGAGCGGGGGGATTAAACCTCCTGCCACCGAAGGCTCCGCCAACTATTCGCATGATTCCAGTTCTTTAATTAACGATAGCGCAGGTGACCACATGGAGTTGATAATGTGACCGCCGGCGGTAGTAATACCAGCAAAATATTGAGATAATTGATTGATTACGTCATATTCGGATGCAGTGAGCGCTGTGCAAGAAACAGATACTTTATCGGCATTAATTTTATGCTCTTCACAAACCACTCTGATTTCATAAGCAATATCTTCGGCAGCTCCGTAATTGAAGACCCGATGCCAAAGAAGGGCGCCATAATGATAAAGGGTGGCCGAAGCCAGATCTGGAGCAATAAAACAATTTAACTTAACTCCTCGTGTATAGTTGCCTGCAAACTGGTAGGCTTGTAGTGGCAAAATAGGAACCTGAGGGCAATATATTTTTACCAGTGCCTTAATGTTCATCGGTACCGAATACAAATAGTAAGCGTTTTGCTCTTTCAGGTTATAGTGCCTTATTACATCGTTTTGCTCGGTAAAATGCATATTTCTAAACCATACCTCTGCATCGGCGAGCTCATATAACTCCTCGGGAATAACAAGTTGGTGGCTGCTGCAGAAAAAAACCTTTGTGATTTTTTCGTGCTTTACCAGCATGGGTTCCTGGGCAAACAAGGGTTCAAAAAAATCGAGCTCCCACACGGGACGGTCAGTTCCATAGCCTGCGTAGTGAATGGAAAGCAATTCATTTTCGGCATTGAAAGCGGCTGATAAAATGCCCCTGCGCCAAAACACGCAGGTGATACGGTCGGTACCGGTTAAAAGATTAATGTCTTCGTATGCATTGTAAACCTGCCGATAAATATTATTATTTGCTGTAGCCATAGAAGAGACCGAAATTATAAACTATACCTGTGAATCAATGTGTTCAGATTGATTGGAGCATTCCGGTGCAAACATACAAAACCTTATTTTAAGGGTGATAAAAGTTACGAAAATTCATGCTAACACCGTTGTTTTAGAATCCTCTTATTACCAAATGCAGTAGCATTAATGCATTAAATAAATGATTGGTAGCGAATTGAGCGAAGCAACTGACTATAATTATGCAACTTTGCCCAATTGATACTTTGTATTTCAATCCGCCTCATGCGTTTCGCATCTCCTTTTTGAACGCACTAAATGAAAATCGTTTTTAAAACAAATTTTCTACATTGAACTCAAGGCAATCCGATTATCTTTGTACGCGCCTAAAACCAGCGAAACAAACATAAGGTGAAAATTAAATAAATTTTTACCAAGTACAAACTCACATGGAAAAACTTAGTGTATCGACTACCAACAAAGAAATTATACAATTAGCACTTCCAATTTCCATTGCCTTGTTTATACCTCAAGCCAATTTTTTTACCAATAATATATTTATGGGTATGCTTGGCGAGCGGGAACTCGGTGTAAGCGGAATAACTGGTGTTTTTTACCTTATTTTATCTATGATAGGATACGGTTTGAGTAGTGGTGTGCAAATTCAGATGGCCCGCCGTGCCGGCGAGGAGAATAAAAACGGGATAACCGAGACCTTTATGAACGGGGCTATGCTCTCGTTAATGTTTTCATTGGGGCTAATGGTACTAACGCTTTGGTTCGTACCACTTTTGTTTAGCTACAGCCTTAACGATAGTGAGAATTTTTCTCTTAGCGTAAATTTTGTGTACATCAGAGTTTGGGGACTACCGTTCCTCATGCTTGCCCAGCTTTTTAGCGCATTTTATATTTCTATAGGCCGATCGCGTTTGTTGATATACGGGTCCATCGTAGCTACATTATTAAACATATCATTTGACTATATCCTTATATTCGGGCGATTTGGGTTTCCGGCCCTTGGTTTTAAGGGTGCGGCCTTTGCATCAGTGATTTC
>CAILMA010000175.1 GCA_903835145.1 uncultured Bacteroidota bacterium | reverse complement strand
CTTTGCATAAAATAGTGTTTGTCTTCTTCTGACCATTGTTTATCCCTTTCTTCTTTATATTTCTCAAGGGGATACTGGCAATCTTTTTCTTTCAGAACCAGACCATTTATCTTACCAGGCTGCGCTGACACTCCAGCTCTTCCGTAAATGTATAAATGGTCATAATTTTTTTTCTTCTCAACAAGTTTTAAGGTTTTTTCGACGAGCGGAAATCTGAGATCATGTCTCGCCATACCAACTTTACGCGCAAATGCCTTTTTATCTTCCAGCATTTTTTCGTATCTGTTCATCGTATTTAGGTAACTGATATTAGGGTTAACTGCAAGAATGAAAATATTAACAATGTAACCTTTCTTTTTAAACAGCCGTATAGTGCCATTCATTTTACCAAGCGAAGAGAACGTGGTTTCTAATATAAAGTCGATACGATTGCTAACACAGTATTCTATGAGCTTTTCATTTAAAGCTGATGCAAACGCTGCTGTTAGATCAGGGTAGTAATCGGGTGATTGTTTAATAATTTCATCATATTGCGGGTGATAAGTCCTAAAATCATCTGCATTACATTCAACGCCGTTAAAACGTAAAATGCGTTGGGCTTCGAGTGTAAGCTCTGTTTTGCCAGCACCTGGCTGACCTCCAAGTATTACAACTTCGGGAGCGTCACTGTTTCCGTTTTTAGGCTTAACATTTGCGTAGCCCGGCAGGATAAATGTGTTGAAAGCAAAGTCTATCTCAGCATCTGAAACAACACCAAATCTGCTCAATAACTCAGGCGGCGTATCAGGCATACCTCTCAAGGATGTTTTTCATTGTTTTCAATGACCTGAAACTGTTCGGGCTGGATTTAATGCGCATTATTTCGTGTATATCAGCATTAAGGTTTTCTATTGTTTTCGGATCGGGGTACCCGCTACGTTCTTCAGCCAGACGCAATTTCAAACTGCTGGATAATCTATTGTTCAGCACATATTTTGTTTGCTCTGTTAATTCATACCATTCAAGTGGCCCATTTACAATTCGTCGGGGTGTGATTCCGCCTCTTTGTAAATTCACTACCGAAGGCTTTTTAACGGTTGTCTTTCTGGTCTCAGCCATAACTATTTTTGGTTTTGCTGCCTTTGCTATACGTAACAAATATACACAATTTCATGCGAAATGAACGTTAGGTAATTCATAATATTTATAGGCGTCCGTGACCTAAACTAATGGAGTATTTACGAAAAAAAAGTATTACAATGGTACATTAACAATGCTATCTCCTTTTTCCTTTCTTTAATGCGCCTGTAACCAATTTCTGCCGCTGCCGGTCTCTACGTGAAGGGGCACGTGGTGGGGCAGTATCATGGCAATTTCCATGCAATGTTTTATGATGGGTTGAACTGTGGATAGCTCATCGAGTGGCACATCAAAAACCAACTCATCATGTACCTGCAAAATCATGCGGGTCTTGAGTTGTTCTTTTTTGAGCGCTTTGTGTATGGTTATCATAGCCAGCTTTATCATGTCGGCTGCGGTGCCTTGTATCGGCATGTTTATTGCATTGCGCTCGGCATAGCCGCGCACCGTGAAGTTGGCGGAATAAATATCCTTCAGCCAGCGCTTGCGCCCCATTACGGTCTCTACGTAGCCATGCTCCTTTGCGAAATTGATGGATTTATTCATATACCCCTTTATGGCAGGGTATTGGGTAAAGTAATTGTCTATTATTGTTTTTGCTTCCGTGCGGCTGACACCTATGTTTTCAGCCAGCCCGAATGCTGACTGACCATAGATGATACCAAAATTCACTGCTTTGGCTGCCCGCCGCATGGCGCTGGTTACTTCTGTCTCTGCCACATTATACACTTTTGCTGCGGTGGCAGTGTGTATGTCTTTGTTGTCTTTAAAGGCTTGTATCATGTTTTCATCGCCGCTAATAGCTGCCACTATGCGCAGTTCTATTTGCGAATAGTCGGCAGAAACGAGGCAATGACCTTCATTTCTTGATGTAAATGCCTTGCGTATCTCCCTGCCCCGCTCAGTGCGGATAGGTATATTTTGCAGGTTGGGGTTATTGCTGCTGAGCCTGCCGGTAACCGCAACAGCCTGGTTGTAACTGGTATGTAGCCTGCCCGTACGCGGGTTTATAAGGTCAGGCAGCGAATCGACATACGTACTTTTCAGCTTGGTAAGTTCGCGGTAGGTGAGTATTTCTTCAACTATCAGGTGCTTGTGGCGCAGTTTCTGCAGCACTTCTTCGCCGGTTGCATACTGGCCCGTTTTTGTTTTCTTTTGGCCTGCATCTATTTTCATTAACTCAAACAATACCTCGCCCAGTTGTTTTGGGGAGCCTATGTTAAAGTTCACGCCAGCATGGTTATAAATACTGGCTTCCACCTGTTTGATGTCTTTTTCCAGGTCTTTAGAGTAATCTTTCAGGAATTCAACGTCCAGATTCACGCCCTCGAACTCCATATCCAGCAACACAGGTACAAGCGGGTTTTCAACTTCATTGAACACACGGAACACCTCATGCCTCACGAGCATGGGGTCGAATGATTTTTTGAGCTGTAGGGTCACATCGGCGTCTTCAGCGGCATATTCTTTCACTTGTTCCAGAGGTGCATCGCGCATATTCAGCTGGCCCTTGCCTTTCTTGCCTATCAAAGTTTCTATACTCACTGGCTGGTAACCGAGGTACTTTGCACTCAGCATATCCATACTGCGCTTGCCATCGGGGTCTATTACGTAGTGGGCCAGCATGGTGTCATATATATTTCCTTTCAGCTCAAAGCACAGCCATTTGAGCATGAGCAAGTCATACTTAATGTTTTGCCCTACCCATAACACATCGGTGCGCTCAAACAAGGGCCTGAACTGCTCAAGTATTGCAATTACCCCGGCCCTGTCTTCCGGCACGGTAACAAAGTAAGCCTTGCCCTGCTCCCAGCAGAAGCTCATACCCACAAGGTCAGCCAGGTTAGCGTCGATATTCGTAGTTTCAGTATCAAACGCTATTTCATTTTGCTGTTGAAGCTCACTTATCAGCTGTTTTATCTCAGCATCGGTGCTTATGAGCTGATAGTCGTGCTGCTCGGTAAGTATTGTTTTAAGGTCGGTCGGGAATTGTTCTGCATCGTCTATAGCCTCTTGTATCTGCTGTGCCTGTGTAGGTGGCGCGGCACTTGTTTTTTGCTGTATTGCGTTGCCAAAAAGGTCGGTGCTTTGCCCTGCGGTTGATGGGGTGGTTTCGCCCAATACCCTTTTGAGCAGCGTTTTAAACTCCAGTTCGTTGAAGACTGCCGTGAGTTGCTCAGCATCTTTTTCCTTCACTCTGAAATTCTCTTCGTGGAAGGGCACGGGTACATTGGTAATAATGGTAGCCAGTTTTTTCGACATGATGGCACTTTGCTTGCCGTTTCTCACCTTCTCGCCTATGGCGCCCTTTATTTTGTCGGCGTTGTCCAGTATGTTTTCAAGGGTATCATATTCTGCAAGGAGCTTAGCAGCGGTTTTTTCGCCTACACCGGGAATCCCCGGTATGTTATCGGCAGCGTCGCCCATAAGGCCCAGCATATCTATCACCTGGCTTACGCGCTTTATGCCCCACTTTTCACAAATTTCTTTTTCCCCTAATATCTCGGCGTTATTGCCCTGGCTGGCCGGCTTGTACATGTATATGTTTTCGGTTACTATCTGGCCGTAGTCTTTATCTGGCGTTACCATGTAAACCGTGTAGCCGAGGTCAGCGGCTTCTATGGCGAGTGTACCTATTATATCATCGGCCTCAAAACCATCGAGCTCCAGGCACGGCAGGTTAAAGGCGGTGATGATGCGCTTTATATCAGGCAGCGATACCCTCAGGTCTTCAGGTGTTTCCTGGCGGTTTGCTTTGTACCCTTCAAAATCGGTGTGCCGCTCGGTGGGGGCAGACGTATCGAACACCACCGCGAGGTGGGTTGGTTTTTCTTTATTAATGAGCTCCAGCAGGGTATTGGTAAACCCAAACTGAGCATTAGTGTTTTTACCCTTGCTGGTGACTCTTGGTGCACGAATCAATGCATAATAGGCACGATATATTAACGCAAGTGCGTCTAACAAAAACAGTTTCTTTTCCGGCATAAGGCTAAGGTAGTGGAAAATACCCTTACCTGCAAAAAGGACCTCTTGAAAGGAACTGCCGGTGGTGGCACAGTTGTTGAATGTTCCTGAAGCGTAGTGTTGTTTCTTAAGGTTAATTTTCGTTGTCCGGCCGCAAGTGCCACGGGCATATTTATTTAATTCCTCTGATTATACTACTTTTACGGTTCGCGAAGCTGTTTATTAAAAATAAGCTTTAATTAATATTGGGGTGCACCGACTAAGTAACGTAGCTACCCTTCTGATTTATAAACAACTATGAGCATTCAAAACAACTATGTAGCCATTATGGCGGGCGGTATAGGTAGCCGTTTCTGGCCTGAAAGCCGTACTCATTATCCTAAACAATTTCTCGACCTGCTTGGTACCGGTAAGTCGCTCATTCAGTGGACCTACAACCGCTTTAAGCATGTGTGCCCTCAGGAAAACATATATTTCATTACCAACGAGCAATATATAAGTACCCTAAAGAGCCAGATTCCTGAAATTGCGGATGCCAATATCATAAGCGAGCCATCGAGGAAAAACACAGCGCCTTGCGCTGCGTACTTTGCTCACAAGATGATGGCGCTGAACCCAAAGGCTAACATCATTATGTCGCCGGCTGACCACCTGATAATGGATGAACACGCCTTTGTGCGCACTGCCCATGATGCGCTCAATTTTGTAGCTCAGAACAAATGCCTGCTCACGCTGGGTATAAAGCCCAGTCGCCCCGATACCGGCTATGGCTATATACAATATGATACCGACGAGGCGCTGGACAAAGCCCACCGCGTGCGTACATTCACCGAAAAACCATCGCTTGAGCTGGCGCAAACCTTCCTCAAGAGTGGCGATTTCCTCTGGAACTCCGGCATATTTGTGTGGAACGTGGCTACCATAATGGAGGCTCTTGAGCACTACCTGCCTGAGATGAACGAGGTTTTTGCGCAGGCAAAAAATAAGTACAATACACCCGGCGAGGTTGAAGCTATTACCAAGCTTTACCCGCATTGCACCAACATATCTATAGATTATGGTATAATGGAAAAGGCGAGGAACGTGTACGTGATACCTTCTTACGTCGGTTGGTGCGATCTGGGTACATGGGAGTCGGCCTACGAAAATTGTGAGAAAGACTACCTGGGTAATGCCGTACTTGGCAACAATGTGATGGTGATTGACGCCAGCGAGTGCATGATAAAGGTGCCTAACGATAAACTGCTTGTGGTACAGGGTCTCGAGAACTTTATAGTGGTAGATACGCCCGATGTGCTGCTGATATGCGAGCGCAACCGCGAACAGCAAATAAAAGAATATGTAGCTGAAGTGAAACGGAATAAAGGTGATAAATATTTATAATAAATAAGCCCCGCAACGAAAATTGCGGGGCTTATTTATTGTATCATTTTATATTGGTTTACCACCTGAATGTTAACCCGCCAAGCACATTGAAGCCGGCCTGCGGGAAGTAGGCATTTTGGGTAGTGAGTGCACCACCACTTATGTAGCTGTAGGTATAGCCGTTGTTTTCGTAGAATGCACCAAAAATATTGTTGAGTGCAAGGGTGGCAATTACCTCTTTGAATGGGCGAAGCTTCATGCCATAGCGCACCAGCACATTGCAGTAGGTATAGTTTTTAATCGTGCGGTTCTCATCGCTCGTATTGTCAAGGTACTGCTTGCCCACATATTTTGCAGTAAAGTCCAGCTCCAGTGACTTGCCTTTTTTAAAGTGAACCGGGGTAAAGGCTGCGGTGAACGCACCGATAACATTGGGGGAGAAGGAGATATCGGTAGTGCCGTGGTACACTTTAGTTTGGTTGGCACTGTCATAATTGTCTATGTATTCTGTGAAGCTGCTGATCTTGTTTTGTGAAAATGTGGCATTGCCATATAGGTTAAGCCATTTTGTAGCAATGACCCCGCCCTGCAGTTCTATACCGGCTCTGTAACTGCTGGCCACATTGGTTTGGGTATAGGCGCCCACATCATTTATTTGCCCGGTAAGCACCAGTTGGTTGTGGTAGTTCATATAATACAGGTTGACCCCTGCATTCCATTTTGATTTTACTACTTCGTAGCCAAGTTCGCCATCATAAAGTGTTTCGGGCTTTGGCAGGTGGGCTGAGTCTACCTCAAAGTCATCGTGATTAGGTTCGCGGTTGCCCACTGCTATAGATGCGTAGAACCGCTGGCGGTTGTTCCAGTCATTTTTCACGAGGTAAGAAACACCTGCTTTTGGGTTAAAGAAGTCGTAGTTGACACTGGGTTTCAGATTGGGGTTATCCTGAAATCCATTAATATAATAGGCGACGTTACGGTACTGCATATCTCCAAAAAATATGAATTTGCCGATAGTTTGTTCTGCTTTCAGGTATATGTTCAGGTCGTTTTTCTGTGCATCGTGGCGGTACCACTCGTAATTATCGGGCACGCCGCCATTCTGAGCCCATATTACGGTGCCATAATGTTCGTTCTCAAACTGCGACCAGCCGCCGCCGAGGGTAAGCTTGGTTTTGTTCTTGCTGTACAGCAAAGAGAATACGCCGCCATAGTAATAATTGTCCAGCCACAGCCTGCGGATGAGGTCTGTTTGGCTCACGGTATCACCCTTGGCCGATATCAGATCAGGCAATCCGTAAGTGGAATAGGACTCACCCTGCTTGTACTCCTCGTAATAGCCCTTGCCGCGCGTAAGGAACAAGCCAGCGTGGAAGGTGAGTGCGGAGCTGAATTTATGATCGCCAAACAACTGATAATAGTTCTGCATGTAATTGTCGGTCTGGTTACCGTAGTAGGTGCCATTGGGTTTTAGCCCGAGGTCGTTGTAGGTTCGGTTGGTAGCGAGTGAGTCAGCCGGCACGCCGTCCCACGCCTGGCCGGTTTTTTCTACCCCCGGCATAAACAGGAAGTGAAAGGAAGTTTTGTTGTTGGGTGTCCAGCCGGCGGTGAACTGCATGGATTTGAGGCTGGTGCTTGCCCGCTGTATATAACCATCAGATGTAATGTCAGAGAAGCGCACATCGAATTGCCAGCGGCCCTTGAGCCTGCCGGTACCTGCGGCGACGGTATTTTTAAATGTATTGTAGCTACCTGCGCTGGTGCTGAACACCACGCCTGCGGTATCCATCTGCTGCAGGTTATTGATGCTAATGGTGCCACCAAAGGCGCCTGCACCATTGGTTGATGTGCCCACCCCGCGCTGAATCTGGATGCTGCTGGTGGAGGAAGCAATATCTGGTATATCTACGAAAAATGTGGCCTGTTCTTCAGGGTCATTTACCGGCATGCCGTTAAAGGTTACGTTAATGCGAGACGCATCTACGCCCCTGATGTGAATACCCGTGTACCCTATGCCTGTGCCGGCATCAGAGTTAACTACTGCCGATGGCGTGTACTGGAGCAGCATAGGCAAATCCTGACCAAGGTTGATTTTTGAAATGTCTGCCTTCGTCAGGTCTGTTTTTGCGAAAGGCGCATTCTGGCTTGCACGCAGAGCCCGCACCTCCACGGGTTGCAACTCTCTAACCTTTTTTTTAGGTGTGTCGATAACGGCTGAGCCTGTAGGATCCGGGTCATCGGCGGTGCTGTCTACAGGAATGCCCTGTGCAAAGGCTGCCGAAGCAGCAAGTACCGCGGTTGCGGAGAGAAAAAGTAACTTTTTCAGCATGGTTTTCAATTTTGAAAAGTGAAAAACCGGCATGCAGAATAACCAACCTGTACAAGTGACCGCAATAGGACAATAAACAGTAGTTTATAATACTAATGCGGCTAAAAATACCTGATAATATTGCGCTGAAGTTTAAACTCCCTAACCGGCATTACCCGGTCCAGGTTCAGCGGGTATGATCTCAGCCTGGAAATTTTAGGCACCCCGTTTGCAAAATTTTGCGCTGCAAACATAGGTAAAATGTGATTGCAAAGTATTTTTCGGGAAAAAATTTTGCCTTAAGAAATGACTCGACAAGGCCAACAGAGGGGAATTTCATTAACTAAAAAGTACAAGAATCAGAAGCGGTTCACAGAAATGTAACTTTTTTTTAAAAAAATGATGTTTTATTTGATTTTGTCCTACATTTGAAGTTGAAAAAAAAATTTGGAATCTAAATCAAATTAAAACAAATGAAAAAGCTTTTACTTTTAGCTATGGCTGGAATTGGCTTTGCAGCAACTGCAAATGCTCAATTGGCTGACGGGACAGTTTTCCCGGATTTTACCTCGGTGGATATACATGGTGTTTCCCATCACTTATATTCTGAATTAGACAGTGGCAGAACTGTTTTCATCGACATTTCTGCAACCTGGTGCCCTCCTTGCTGGGGATATCACATGACTGACGCTCTTGATAACCTGTATAACGACCACGGTCCTGCAGGCAGAGCTGGTGTTAGCAGTTCTACTACCAACGACGTTGTGGTATATTTCTTCCAGGGTGAGCAGACCAGCGGTTTGTTCGAGCTTTATGGTAACACATCTGGTGGTGCAATTGTAACTACTGGTGAGTCTGACCTTGCTCATGACACTCAGGGTAACTGGACAGTAAAATCTGATGGTACTACTCCGATTTATTTCCCTATCATCGATGACTCAAGTTCATCAAGCAATCCGGTTTACAATCCTTCTCCGGGTATGAACATTTCGTTCTTCCCAACCATTTACATGATTTGCCGCGACCGTCTTGTACATAGCGTTACTCAGCCAACTGAGGCTGAAGCATATGCAGCAACTTCAATTTGCCCATCATACGCTCCATCTTCTACAGTTGACGTAAAAGCTTCTGCTTATACTGGCAATGGTTATTTTTTGTGTACTGCTGCTCCTACCGTATCATTCCAGAACTACAGTACAGTTAACCTTACAGCTGCTACTATCAAAATTATGGATGGCTCTGGTACTGTTGTTGCTACGCAAGCCTATAGTGGTCCTCCTGTTGCTCCATATGGCATCGGTACTTGCACTATTTCTACAGCATTTGCTGGTACTACTTTCGCTGGTTACAAATATTCTGTAACTGCGGTAGGTGATACTCACACAGCCAATGACATTAGCGTTGACTCTGTATTTAAAGTTTATGCTACTGCAAACGCTACAGCTCTTCCTTATTCTGACGATATCGAAGCTTGGTCAACTGCAGTTCCTTACAAATACTCTTTCCTCGATCCTAATGGCCTTTACTTTGCTAACAATTCATTGAACAGCCCATCAGGTTCTGGTACAGCAAGCATCATCGGTACTACCGGTTCTGCTACTAACGCTTTTGTTTTCGATGGTTATGATGCATGTCATGCATTCTCAACTCCAAAAACTGGCTACAAAATCACATGGCTTTTCGGTAACTATAACGTTACAGCTAACCAGAATTTCTCTATGGATGTGAGCTATGCTGGAAAATCAACTGCTGCTAATACAACTGATCACCTTTTGGTTGAAGTTTCTACTAACTGCGGTTCTACCTGGACTACAGCATGGGATGGCCATGATGCTGCTTTAACAAGCACTACTACTGTTCCTTCAACTTGGTTTGTACCTGCTGCTTCTACTGATTGGAGACACGTAACTGTTCCTTTCACTTCTTATGTGAACAGCGACCTTATGGTTCGTATTTCAGAAGTAACTGCTTCAAGCTCTGCTAATGGCGAATTGATGTATCTTGATAACGTTAAGATCTCTGCTGTAACTGCAGTTGAAAACGTTAACGAAAACAATTTTGACGTTAGCATGTTCACTAACCCAGCTCACGATCAGGCTACTATCAACATGAACCTTAACGAAGCTTCTACAGTTTCAGTTGTAGTTTATGATGCAATGGGCCGTGTTGTTAACACAACTTCAGGCGAATATGCTGCTGGTAACCACACAATGACTATTTCTACTGAAGACTTCGCAACAGGTCTTTACACAGTTAAAGTATCTGCTGCTGGTAATGTTTCTACTACTCAGTTGTCAGTTGTAAGATAATCTTACTCATTTACTGATAAAATTAATATGAAAAGGGCTGTCTCGATTGAGGCAGCCCTTTTTTAGTTTCGGATAACCGGTCTGTGGCGCCGTTAGCACCTCATTAACGCAGGTATAAATGGAGCATGTGTTAGAGCGACAAGGTGTAAGCTCCTGTTCTGCATGTATAAACAGCTATTTAAAAGAAAAAAGCAAAAAAAGACGACCCAATTTTATTAAGTATACCTTTGTATGATTATTTTTGCTCCGATTCAGGATACCCGGGTTGTAAAATATTGTAATAACTACATTTCACCAATACACAAGAGGCAATAATTATGCTTTGTTTTTTAATATTAGTACCCGTAATTTTTAGTATACTCACTTTTTTGATAGCCAAAAACAGTAGCGGAGCTAAAACACTGGCACTTATTAGTTCTATCCTTACACTTGCACTTTCTGTTTATGTAAGTGCAACTTCATTTGGTAATAACCTTTCCTACTCCCACGACTGGTTGCCTATGATAGGCAGCCGTTTCAGCCTGCTGGCCGATGGCATGAGCAGTATGCTGTGCCTGCTTACCGGCATTGTGGTTACAGTGGTCATGATATCGCAATTGAACAAGGAAGTTAAAAACCCTGGTGCATTTTATAGCTTAATGTTGTTATCGCAGGCGGGCCTTATGGGCGTTTTCCTTGCTTCTGATGCTTTTCTGTTTTACATTTTCTGGGAGCTGGCACTTATTCCTGTTTACTTCCTTTGCTCTCAGTGGGGTGGTGAAAAACGAATTGCTGTTACCCTCAAGTTCTTCCTTTATACTTTTGTGGGCAGCCTTATGCTGCTCGGGGGCCTTATCTACCTCGCAAGCCAGACAACAGGTGGTGACGCCTACTCTATGGCGAACATTGTAAGGGCGGGTTCATCATTATCTCCTGACAAGCAACAGTGGCTTTTCTGGCTTATGTTCATAGCTTTTGCCATTAAGATGCCGATATTTCCCTTTCATACCTGGCAGCCTGATACTTACGAACAATCACCAACGCCTGTTACCATTATCCTGAGTGCGCTTATGGTAAAGATGGGTCTTTTTGCGGTGCTCCGGTGGCTGTTGCCTGTGTTGCCGGCAGGTGTTGCTTACTGGTCTGATACTGTTGTTGTGCTATCGGTAATAGGTATAGTTTATGCATCTTGCCTCGCTATTGTGCAAACCGACATCAAGAGACTTATCGCTTATTCATCTATCGCGCACATGGGTCTAATGTGTGCTGCTGCATTTGCCCACAACTCTATCGGTATGCACGGCATAATGGTGCAAATGTTTAACCATGGTATAAATATTACCGGTATGTGGTTGATAGTGAGCATGATTGAAAACCGCTGGGGCACCCGCGATATGACCAAGCTGGGTGGTATGGCGAGTTCGGCTCCAAGAATGGCTGTTGCATTTGTTATCATATCACTTGCAAGTATTGCATTGCCGCTTACCAATGGTTTTGTAGGGGAGTTCATGCTGTTTAATGGTCTGTTCTCCGGCGATATTTCTAATCATATCACTATTATGGTTATTGCTGGGCTGGGTATAATACTTGGTGCCGTGTATACCCTGAATATGATACAGAAAACTACATACGGCGAAACCAAGGCTATGATTATAGCCAAGGACCTTAGTGTAAATGAATATATAGGTCTCGCAATTATTATTAGTTTGATACTGGTCCTTGGTTTTT
>CAILMA010000174.1 GCA_903835145.1 uncultured Bacteroidota bacterium | reverse complement strand
CGACCCGAATGTGGATGAATTCATCAGCCAGATTTGCGATAAGTAACACCAATTTTTCTCGATAAGAGATTTTGTTGCCGGCCTCCCGGCAACTTTTTTTTGCCACTACTTGCTTATTATAAAGTAGTTTTCACCATCATACTGCACTTGCAGCGTTTGGTAGTTTTCTTTTATTATGTAGTTGGTCTTGCCGTCTATTGCTCCATGTGCAGGCGTTACTATAACGGTGTGCCCCTCCGCAATCTTTTTGATAGTAAACTCATGACCTATGGCTACACCAGCTGGTAGTGTAACTGTGATATCTGCACCACTGGCTCCAACGAGTACCGTTTTATCAACCGGGCTAAGTACCTCGCTGGCAGTGATAGTCCTTATAGCAGTTGTAGGTATAGCCTTTCCCGATGTTGTTTTGTCCTCGAGCAACTCATTATAAATGCTTACTCGCCCGTCCACATCTTCGCCAACTGGGTCCATCAGGGTGGCACTGCTGTCACCCGCATTAAGAGATGAAATTCTATATGCCCGTTTTGCCTCATCGAATGTTATATAATCGCCTGAGCGTATAACGTCTATATTGAATATTCCCGTTATTTTACTTACTCCTTTTTTTACAATACCTGACACCGGATTTGTTGTAAAGAAACTGTTGGTGTATAAACCGATTTTATCGAATTTGAAATCCGGTGTGTGGGCCACTGCCGTAATTACCCTGTTGACTGTATCGTTGGTGATTACGGTGAGTGTAGGATTGTCATAGCCGGTAACATCCTCCTTTGTGAGATTGGTCCCGATCACATCATACCCGCCGGCGTAATTGAAGAAACTCTTTTTCAATACCTCCGAATAGCTGAATTGCACAGTATCGTGGCGAAAAGTGATTCCTGTGATCTGCCCCCTGGCATCCTGAACAGTAAAAAAACGGGGCACCTTCCTGCTTATCGCACGCACCGATGACATTTTATTCCCTGCTGCATTGGCACTCTCCATGCCTGAAATGGCGAGCGCAGGTGAGTAACCAGTAACATAACGGTTATTGGCCTCAAAATCTGCAGTAATAGAACGGCTGTAATCAATAGAGCCGGAATACGGTATGAGATAAGAATTCTCAATGTTTGAATTGCCTTTTATGTGTATAGATGTGCAATGATGTATGGAGCAGCCTCGCAAAGTAATGGTACTCCCGGTATACTCATCAGATGCTGAACCGGCGAACATGGCCAGAAAATGCCTGCCAGCCCAAAAGTTACAGCCATCGAACGTGAGGTTGCCATAGGCCCAAACGGTATAAAACGGCGGCAAAAAAGCGTACCCGCGGTTGAGCCCGTCATCCTGCATAAAAAACTCGCAACCAGTGAAAAGTATTGATGCATTATTAGGGTTATGGTCGCCAAATATACCGATGGTACCAACGGCTTCTGTATAAAGACCACTAACCACGCATTGTCCGGTATAAGAGGGCTGCATGGTAAAACAACGATAGACATTGCACCACTGTCCACCGGTTATCTGGAAGTTTGACCCGGTGTGGTCGCCGAAGGCGGTATTGGTAACACCGCACCAAACCCTGTTCATATCTACATTAAAAAAGTGGCACGCCCTGTTCTGCGCCTGGCCAACCGAAATACCATAAACACATTGGTTGATCTGAGTATTTTCAATTCGCATCCGGTCGCCCTGAACATGCCCACCCTGCGAAATACCAATACCAATACTGAAATTATCAATTTGCAACCGCTCGAAGGCTATATCTGCACTCCACAGCTTGCTGTCTTTTTCTCCATCGGTTGTTATAGCTGCGTAGGTCAGCTTTATGCCGGGGGAAAGAAATGTTGACGGGTTATTCACCTCTGGCGTAAGGTTAATGGTATCGTAAGAAGCCAGCCTCCTGGCTTCTTTATTGTTGCCGTGCAGTGCGAAATCAGTGAGATAAACCCTGCGACTGCCTTGTATATTAATGGCTGCACCGTCGCTGAAGTCAGCATAGATGTTCGAAGCTTTATCGTCAACGCTGTAGGTAATTGTTGTACCACCACCATGAAAACGGAACGCAAAAAAATGAAGCTTTTTCGAGATGCTGAGTGTTGAAGTGATTCTGTAGGATAAACTGGCATTGGTGGGTGGTAGGTAAACGTCGCTAACCTTTGTAGCAGCCCATATGGCCTTTTGTATCGGAATAGTATTGTCGGTACCCTTTCCAGCCTGGAAGCCACTGCAATCTGCCCTTGCCCCAAACCAACAAACAGGGATATACTTCGCTGAGTTAGTACTAAATACCGCATTACCGGTACCCTTAAATAAAAATTGGTAGTCGCCTGCTACAATATATGCACCAAACTTCAGCGCAAAAGTATCAGTAATAGTAAATGTCCCTCCCTCAGTAAATTCAATTGTTTTGCCCTCTGGCAGTACTGTCTTGCTGCTTATGGCCATGTTTCCGGTAATTTTCACCAGCGGGTAATTGAGCGCACGTTTTAGCGCATCACCATCATCTGTTGTACTGTCCAGTTTTGCACCAAACCAGGCAATGTCAACTCCGGCTGTTTTGTCATACATTCTTACCCAGTATCCTTTGTTCCCACCGGCAAATACAACACCGTTATCAACGGTATGCTTTTCCTTGCTGTAATAAAAAATGCCCCTGTCGTCACCATCAGTTACTGCCACGGCCTGGGCCACTCCGGTATACTTTGCTAAATCAGCCGTTGCTGACAGCTGCTCCATGGTGGCCGGCAACTGAGCAACACAAATAGTGAACCCCGAAAGGAAACATAGACTAAGCAGCAATCTTTTCATTGTGTAAAAATAATCCTTAATAGGCAGCTAACGGAAACAATAAATGGTTACGAGGATACCCCCTTCTACTAAACTGATGCCAAACTTTAACACCATTGGCATATCGCTTGTAAAATCGCTTTTCATAACTTCACTCCTTAAAGTCGAGCCACGCTGCACAAAATAAATAAAGTAAAATACAATGTCAGAATATAAGCTGCTTTTGATGGTAATTGGTGTGGTATTCGTCCTGTGTATTGCCACATTTTTCATCAGTATTGCACGTAAAAATCTCAATCTGTTTATCTTCTCAGTAGCCTTGTTTTTGCTGGGCTCGGGTATTACTTGCTACACCTATCTAAAATACGGGGCCCGGCACGTAGGTGTAGAAACTTCCGTTTCGTTTTAGGCCTTGTCTTATTTGCCCGTGACTTTGTTTTTCGATTATCCCGTCGGCTTGCTTATCTTTAACCTTATGAAATATTTTTATAGCACCGTTTCGGTTTTATTTCTGGCGCTTAGGGCACTTGCGCAGGCACCACCTCCGCCTCCGCTCCCCATGCGTCCGCCACCTCCACCTGACGGATCGTGGTATTTTATGAATATGGACTCCCTGTACCGGACATGCACCGGCAGTAAGTACATGCCATTTAATGTAACTACTATTGGCGGGAAAAACCTTACGAATGCCAGTTGCAAGGGTAAAGTAACCTTTATCAATTTTTGGTTTCAGGGTTGCGCGCCCTGCCGCGGCGAATTTGGGAAACTGAATGAAATATACAATACCTATAAAGACAACCCCAATTTCGAATTTGTAGCCATAACCTTCGACCCTGCGGCGACCCTACCTGACTTTGTGGCAAAGAACATGATCGGCTACCCCGTAGCAGCTGTTGACCAGAAAGAATCTAAAAGACTGGACTACAGAATGGGGTATCCCAATAGCCTGATACTGGATAAAAAAGGCAACATTGCATACATAGGCATGAAGGCCATTACAGAAAAAGATGCCCAGTATGAGGTGCCATTGAGTACCATTAACTCGGTAATAGAACGAGAATTGGCAAAGAAAAAATAAAAACGACGCTCACCAGTAAGCAAATACCCGCCCGCTCAACCAGCCAACTAACGAATGCACAATACCAACGGAATAGTTTTAAGATCAATAAAATACGGGGAAACCAGCCTTATTGTTACCGTTTTTACTGAAGTATATGGTATTCAGGCATTCATGGCACAAGGCATAAGGAGCACCAAGGGCGGCCGAAACCGCGCCGGCCTGCTGCAGCCTACCATGATGCTGGAAATTGTAATGAACCACCAGCAGACAAAAAGCCTGCAAAGGATGAAGGAATTTCAGCCTGCCTATCTTTATCAATCTGTGCAGCAGGATATTGTTAAGAATACGGTTGCACTTTTCTCAGTAGAAGTACTGCTTCGTCTATTACCGGAGGAAGCGCCATTTCCGGAATTGTACGAGTTCACCCAGCAATATTTTACCCGGCTTGATACAACTGCCCAATCGAGCATAGGAAACTACCCATTGTTTTTTATCATCATGTGTAGCCGCTTTCTGGGTTATGAGCCGAAGGGAAATTATAGCGAGGAAACACCACACCTCAATCTTCAGGAGGGTGGATTTACCGATCATCCGCCGGCCTATGAACCCTTTATTGCAGATGATGAAGGCGCAAAACTCAATGAATTGTTGTTGGTAAACGGTTTCGACGAATTGGAACTGGTTGCCATAAACGGAACCTTGCGGCTGAAATTGCTAAAATGGTACATTTCCTTTTTACAAACCCATACCCAGCATATGGGAAATATAAAGTCACTCGCTGTCTTGCAGGCAATTCTACATTAAGGGCCCGTTAAAAGATAAAGCCTAATATTTCCTGTCTATCACGTAGTTCACCAGTTCTTCCATTGCGTTTCGGGCAGGTGTCTCAGGATAAGTATGGAGGATTGCAAGCGCTTCCTTCTTATACTGGAGCATTCTTTCTATAGAATAGTCAATACCGCCTGACTCTTTCACATAGCCTATTACTTCGTTTACTTTATTGCGGTCAGTACTGTTGTTCTTTACTATGTATATGATCTTCCTTTTCAGCGCCTTATCAGCATGCATCAGGGTATAGATCAATGGCAGAGTCATTTTTTTCTCCTTTATATCAATGCCGGTTGGCTTACCGATATTGTCTTCGCCATAGTCAAAGAGGTCATCCTTTATCTGAAATGCGATACCAACCTTCTCCCCAAAAGAGCGGAATTGATCGGCAACGGCATCGTTACCGGTGGCCGAAAGCGCGCCTGCAGCGCATGCTGCTGACAACAGCGATGCGGTCTTGGCACGGATAATCTCAAAATACACACTTTCATCAATATCCAGTTTTCGTGCCTTTTCCATCTGTAGTAACTCGCCCTCACTCATTTCCTTCACCGCCCGCGAGGTTATCTGTAGTATCTTGTAGTCACCATTATCAACCGACAACAATAAACCCTTAGATAGGAGGTAATCGCCCACAAGCACGGCTATTTTATTCTTCCACAAAGCATTAATCGAGAAGAAATTCCGCCGCATCATGGAGTTATCAACCACGTCATCGTGTACCAGGGTAGCAGTATGTAATAATTCTATAAGAGAAGCTGCCCTGTAAGTTGCATCATTAATCTCGTTAGCTATCTTAGCAGAGAGGAAAACAAACATTGGCCTCATTTGCTTGCCTTTACGCTTAATAATAAACCGCATAATTCGGTCTAATAAATGATTTGAACTCTTTACGCTCTCAGAAAATTTCTTTTCAAACAACGCCAATTCGTCACCGATAACTTTATTTACAAGTTCCATCAATAATTAAAGGTTGCTAACCGGTTGTAAAAGTCGAATAACTAATCGTATCAGAAAAGTATTTTTTAAAAGTTCCGCCAGTTAGTCATAACAAAATTATAAAACCGCCGTTATTTTAACATTTATTGTTTGATTTTAATTAATTGCTACCTACCTTTGCGCTCACATTTTGTAAATAACAGATTTGTTCTATACAAATACACATACTATGTCGATTAAGAAGTATTTTTTATTAGCAGGATTGTCTGTTCTGGCCGGCCAAACGGTTCTGGCTCAGGAGACACCTGCAGCAACTGCAACGCCGGCAGCGGGCGCTACTACCCCTGCTCCAGGAACTCCTCAATGGTCAAGCCGCGATATGACCTATCATGGTAAGAACTACGACGTTCTGGATTCTACCTACTACCCGAAAAAGCGATTGAAACAATTTCGCCAGTACATGGACCATCAGTCCGCGTTTCCTCCTAAACCCCGCAACCAATGGGAAGTTGGCGTAGGATTCGGCACTTACAACGTTATCGGGGACATCCCGTCCCTTATGCTTTGGCAGAAAGGTGGTGCTGGTTTCCACGCTCAGGTTCGCAAAGCATGGGGTTATGTTTTCTCAACCCGTCTCCAATATGTATATGGCGTAGCTAAAAATCTTGATTATCAGCCTACAGCAAGCTACGATGCACCGTATACCAACCTTGGCTATACACCTATATATGATGCAACAGCAGCAAGACCAGCTAACTATGTGTACCGTGCTACCCGCATGGAATCATCTCAGCTGAATCTTGACCTGATGCTTAATCTCGGAAATATCAATTTCCATCAGGCTCGTAACATGTTCTCTTTCTATGGCTATTTCGGCCTGGGGGCACTTGGTTACAAAACAAGGGTAAATGCTGAAGATGGCAATGGTGATGCTTACAACTTCGGTTCTACCGGAGCTAACGCATTGAACATCAATGCTGGTGCAAGCAATAAAGACATCCGCAAGCAACTGCAGAGCAAAATGGATAAAACCTATGAAAGCGCTGCTGACAATGCCGGAGCCAACAAAATTCTGGATAACAAAACACTTGACTTCGCGCCAAGTATAGGTGCTGGTGTTCAGATAAGACTGAACAAACAGTGGAACATTCAGATTGAAGACCGTTATACCTTCCCAAGTGATGATTATCTTGATGGTACTCGCTTTGGTGGTGTTATTGGCAACGCAGCCTCTGTTAGTCAGGGTCACGATGCCATCAACTACCTTTCAGTTGGTCTTAACTACAACCTGAAAACAAAGAAAAAATCTGTTGAACCTTTGTATTGGATCAACCCACTTGATCATGCTTACAACGAGCTTTCTTATCCAAGGCATATGTTGTTGCCTAACCCGGTTCTGCCTGATGAAGATAACGACGGCGTAACTGATCAGTTCGACAAATGTCCTAAAACACCAGCTGGTGTTGCAGTTGATGGTCACGGTTGCCCACTTGATACTGATGGTGATGGCGTTCCTGACTACAAAGACAAACAGCTGATCACTCCTACAGAGTGCCAGCCGGTAGATGCTGATGGTGTTGGTCATTGCCCATGCCCTGAAGATTGCCAGACCAAGGACAAGAACAAACATTCTAACTGTACGCACATCACTGACGGTACATTTACCTTCAAAGGAAACGCTACATTAACCCCTGCTTTACAGGAACAAATGGCAACTCTTGCCAGCCAGATGAAACTGGATCCGGATTGTAAAGTAGTATTGATGGGTGGCGGCGCAGGCAGCAAAAAACAAGAACAGAAAGCTTGGGAAAGAGTCAATGCAGTTATAGAATTCATGACTGAAAAACAAAATATTCTCCGTGACAGGTTTATCTTCCAATATGGTCAGCCACATTCTGAAGATGAAGTAATGTTCCGTTCAGCTGATAAAGATGAAACAGGACCATCTGCTCCACCTCCACCACACCCAAATCTTAGATAATTATTTTTTATAGTATTTGAAACGCCCCTCGCAAAAGGGGCGTTTTTCTTTTTTTGTGCACATATCCCGGCCAAATTATTCTGTTTCAGTTCCGCGTTCTACACCCTACCTTTGCGCTATGCCGGTATTAAAGGAATGGAATACAGGCCCTCATGCGCGGGCTGTAATATGGAAAGTGGAAGAGGACGAAGCCTTCTTTACACTGGAAACCGGTATTACCACGACCATAAATAACCCAAAACGACGGATAGAACACCTTGCCGGCCGGTACCTGCTCAAATACCTTGACGAAGATTTCCCGCTGAAAGAGATAGCCGTAGATGAGCACGACAAGCCCTACCTGCCCGGGAAGGAGTACTATTTCTCCATCTCTCATTCAGGACCATACATAGCCGCAGTCATAGACCCCTACGAGGAAACCGGAATTGACATACAACAGTGGACAGATAAAATAACAAGAATAAAACATAAGTTCCTGAGCGACGACGAGCAGGAAATGCTGTTGCACGATCCCCGCTATTTTACGCTTGCCTGGTGCGCAAAAGAAACCGCCTATAAGTGGCATGGTAAAAGCGGTATCGAGTTTATAGAGCAGCTGCCAATCGCTTGGTTTGGCAGGAATCTGGACATCAATATTTACATTAAACTAAATAAAATACCACAAATGTTATTTATAAAAAGTTTTATAGAGGAGCCATTTGTGTGCACATACATTGAAAATGTAGCTGACTGGGCAATATACTAATACAGTATTTTATTTTGACATGTTTATAATTTGGGCAAAAATGACCAAAATTATTTGGCGATTTCACTTTTTTGTGTAGATTTGTACAAATTTTAATATTATGTCGTCATTACGTTTTCAAGCTCTGCAGACCTTGCAGGGGGAAGAGAAAAAAGTTTCAGGCTACGCGGAAAAGAAAATTACCGCAATGTTTGGTAGCAATGTATTCAACGGCCGCACGATGCGCGAATACCTGAGCGATGAGGCTTACAAAAGCCTGATGAACTCCGCAAAATCGGGCCAGCGCATAGACCGACGAATTGCAGACCAGGTAGCGGTAGGCATGAAAGCATGGGCTGAAGAGCGGGGCGTCACCCACTTCACGCACTGGTTTCAGCCACTTACCGGCACCACAGCTGAAAAACACGACTCCTTTTTTACTATTAAAAGTGATGGCACTGCGATAGAGCTTTTCGACGGAGAAGCACTCATACAGCAAGAGCCAGATGCATCGAGCTTCCCCAATGGCGGCATTCGTGCTACATTTGAAGCCCGTGGATATACCGCCTGGGACCCGTCTTCACCGGCGTTTGTAATGGAAGCCGGCTATGGTAAAACCCTTTGCATACCTACTATATTTATCGCTTACAATGGTGAGTCGCTTGACTATAAAGCACCACTGTTGAAATCAATAGCTGCGCTGGATAAGGCAGCTGTGGATGTATGCCATTATTTCGATAAGAATGTTACTAAAGTTACCGCAACCCTTGGCTGGGAGCAGGAGTATTTCGTAATAGACGAAGCACTCGCTAATGCACGCCCGGATCTTATGATGTGCGGTCGTACCCTTTTAGGTCACGGCCCGGCAAAAGGCCAGCAGCTGGAAGACCATTATTTTGGTTCCATCCCGGAGCGCGTATTTGCCTTTATGCAGGACTTCGAGCAAGAGTCTTACAAACTGGGTATTCCACTGCGTACCCGCCACAACGAAGTAGCACCAGCTCAGTTTGAGTGCGCTCCTATGTTTGAAGAAGTGAACATTGCTGTAGACCACAACACACTCCTGATGGATGTGATGAGCAAAGTAGCAAAACGCCACAAACTAAAAGCGCTCTTACACGAAAAACCATTTGCCGGCGTAAATGGCTCAGGTAAGCACAACAACTGGAGCATGGCTACCGATACAGGCGTTAACCTGTTATCTCCTGGCAAAACACCGCGTACCAACCTGATGTTCCTTACCTTCTTCGTGAACACAATCAAAGCGGTACACGATCATGCTGACCTGTTAAGGGGTGCTATAGCATCGGCCAATAACGACCACAGGCTTGGTGCCAACGAAGCTCCTCCGGCCATCATATCAGTATATGTAGGTAAGTACCTTTCTCAGGTGCTTGATGAAGTGGAGAGCAGAGTAAAAGAAAAATTCACAGAGCAGGATGAAGTGATACTGAAGCTCGATATACATAAGCAAATACCAGAAGTGCTTATGGACAACACCGACCGTAACCGTACCAGTCCTTTTGCATTCACAGGCAACAAATTTGAGTTCCGTGCGGTAGGTTCATCAGCCAACTGTGCATCACCAATGCTGGTTTTGAACACAATTGTTGCAGATACCCTCCGTCATTTTAAACGCGACGTAGACGCACTTATAGAAAAAGGTGAAAAGAAAGAAATAGCTATACTACAGGTGTTGCGTGCTTATATCTCAGATTCTAAAAACATTCGTTTTGAAGGCGATAACTACAGTCAGGAATGGGCCGATGAGGCTGCACGCCGCGGACTGAACAACTTCAAAACTACCCCTGAGGCGCTTGAAGTTTACATTACCGACAAAGCGAAACAACTGTTCTACGACAACAACATCTTCAGCAAACGTGAACTGGAAGCAAGGCACGAAATAATGCTGGAAGAATACGTAAAGAAAGTTCAGATTGAAGCACGTATACTCGGCTACATCTCAACCAACCATGTGTTGCCTGCAGCCATTGAATACCAGAACACGCTGATACAGAATGTAAGCGGCCTTAAAAACCTCGGACTTTCAGGTGATACTTACAAGGCTCAGCTCAACCTGCTCGAAATCATAAGCAACCACATTCAGAACATTAACGACAACGTGGAAGCAATGATTGAAAGCCGCAAGCAGGCCAACAATACCGAACACATGCACGAAAGGGCGCTGAAATATTGCCACGAAGTGAAGCCATACTTTGACAAGATCCGTTACCATGCTGATAAGCTGGAACTGATTGTTGATGACAAGCTTTGGCCATTACCAAAATACAGAGAGCTGCTGTTCATGAGATAGTAGTTGTATTGCTCCTGCTTAAAAAGGCTGCCCGAACCGGGCGGCCTTTTTAATGCGCTTTGGCGCCATTAGTTGTAGTGGATGTGAAGGCAGTAACATCGCGGAATCGCCTAACGATGTAAGCTGCCGGATGTATATTATATTGCAGTTGCAAACAGCCTGCGTATAATCTAATGCCTGCCACAAAATGCACATAAACTTCCCGGTAACCGTATCAGTTTTTGGCACACCCATGTTGTTGCACGGCATCATGGAGACCCTTGGCATTTTCATTGCTTTCCGATACTACCTGTGGCTGAAACGCAAACAAGGTGACACCATAGATAAACATTCCCGGCTTGTAGCATTAACAGCTGCTATTCTCGGTGCAGTAGCGGGATCACACCTGCTGGGTGCTCTGGAAGACGTTCCCCGGTGGATTGCCTACCCCGGCTTCTGGAAATACCTGTATGGCAACAAAACATTGGTGGGTGGCCTCGTGGGTGGCTTGATACTCGTGGAACTCGCGAAAAAATGGAGTGGCGAAAAACGACCAACCGGCGACTTATACACCTTCCCGCTGCTGCTGGGAATGATTTCAGGCCGCATTGGTTGCTTTAGTACCGGGGTTTATGAAGAGACCTATGGCGTACCTACTTCCCTGCCGTGGGCTATGAATCTGGGCGACGGCATACCAAGGCACCCGGTGGCACTTTACGAAATTTTATTCCTGCTCCTGCTCCGGGCTATACTTTCTTTTGTAAACCGACGTTATAAATTGGTGCCGGGGGCACTGTACAAGCTGTTTTTGATGTCTTACCTGCTGTTCAGGTTTATGCTCGACTTCATAAAACCGGGATGGCGGTATTGCCTCGGTTTAGGCTCCATACAGCTTACCTGCCTTGCCGGATTGATCTATTATTACCGCTATATTCTTAACCCCAAATTATTACTTAAAACCGATGCCAGTTAGAAAATATACTTACTACGATTTTACAGTGAGCTTGTGCCCTGATTGCCTGAAAAGGATAGACGCCAAAATAGTATTTGAAGATGGCAAGGTTTATATGCTCAAAACATGCCCGGAACATGGCTTCCACAAGGTGATAATAGCCACTGATATTGAGTACTACAAAAACACCCGCAACTACAATAAACCATCAGAAACACCGCTTCACTTTAACAACAAGGTGCATTATGGCTGCCCTTACGACTGCGGCCTTTGTACCGACCATGAGCAGCACAGCTGCCTCACACTCATTGAGATTACAGATCGCTGTAACCTTACCTGCCCTACGTGCTACGCCATGTCATCGCCACACTATGGCAGGCACCGCACGCTGGAAGAGGTAGAGAAAATGCTGGATATAATAGTGGCAAGTGAGGGCGAGCCTGACGTGGTGCAACTGAGTGGTGGAGAACCGACGCTGCACCCGCAATTTTTCGAGATCCTGGATATCGCCAAAACAAAGCCGATAAAACATCTTATGGTGAATACCAATGGTGTGCGCATAGCCCAGGACCCGGGCTTTGCAGAGCGTCTGGCTACTTACATGCCGGACTTCGAGCTGTACCTACAGTGGGACTCCATGCGGCCAGAAGTATTGAAAACCCTCAGGGGACAGGACCTCACCGACATAAGGCAAAAAGCCATTGAGAAGCTAAACGCACTAAACCTTTCTACTACGCTCGTTGTAACTATGCAAAAAGGGTTAAATGACGATGAAGCCGGGGAAATAATCGCTTATGCACTCAAGCAGCGCTGCGTAAGAGGAGTTACCTTCCAGCCGGTGCAAATAGCTGGTCGCTTTGAGCATGAGCCTGATAAAAACCGCCTTACGCTTACCGAAGTGAGAGATGCAATACTCACCCAAAGCGATGTATTCAAGCCCAATGACATCATTCCGGTTCCCTGCAATCCTGATGCGCTGGCGATGGGTTATGCTCTTAAACTGAACGGAAATGTGTTTCCGCTAACCCGCTACCTTGACCCTGCCGTGCTGCTGGACAACACAACGAAAAACACCATCGTGTACGAGCAGGATACTCAGTTGCACGAGCAACTTATAAAAATCTTCAGCACCGGCATATCGGTTGATAAGGTGAGCGAAGATATGTTTCAGTTGTTGTGTTGCCTGCCGCAGGTATACGCACCGGGGCTCGCCTATGAAAACCTGTTCCGCATCATCATCATGCGGTTTATTGATGCCTATGACTTTGATGTGCGAGCCATTAAAAAATCGTGCGTTCATATTGTGAGTAAGGATGGCAGAATCATTCCCTTCGAGACTATGAACCTTTTCTACCGCGACGATAAAGAACAACGGCTGAATGAATTAAAAAATCTACATCATTAAACCTGAAAACCACCGGCAATGCTTAGTCAATTATCAGTACTGATGCTTTTTATCGCCGTTATCCTCTTTCCTATCGGCGTGCTCCTGCTGCTGACTGCTCTTTTCCTGAAGCTGGAGCGGGTGCAGAAGTTTAGCCTTTGGCTGCTGCTGATAGCAGGTATTGCGGCATTGGCCAGTCTAAGTTTGTGCTCGTTGGGCTTTGGCTTGTTTAAGGGGTAGAACAAAAAAGAACAATCTAAAGAAGTTGAAAAAATGGAAACAGACCTGCCTACATTTATGTTTAACATTGCGGCTATTACTGTACCATTGGGGATTCTGCTTCGGATTATGGGTGCATTGTCAATTCATCAGACCTAAAAAAATTCAGCCTGCGCATGCTACTCGCAGGTGGTATTGCTTCATTGATAGGGTTTACTTTGTATCCTGTGGGTTTTGGAGCATATAGGTTGTAAAACAAAATAGCTATGATATCCGATTTGAAAGTCCGCTATCTTTGGTTTTCATTGCAGATGAATGAATTTATAGGATTAGGTATT
>CAILMA010000173.1 GCA_903835145.1 uncultured Bacteroidota bacterium | reverse complement strand
TCGGATTTGTCTGAATTTCTCTTTACAAGCAGATTCGTCGTTGTACTTATCGTAAAATGTACTGAATTTCATACCACGAAGATACAAAATATTGGGTACATTTACGGACAATCATTAAAAATAAATACCGGTTACATAAAGCAACTTGCGTACGTATTCATAGCCGTTGGTACGCTCGCAACAATTTTCGGCTATTACTATTTCACCAAAACCCATGCTCCCGGCAATGGCATTTTTTATGAATACCTTACTGTAAATGTCGCCTTGTCGGCCTCCGGCGTTTTCCTGCTTTTTAAAAATACCAGCTTTAAACCCAGCGAAAACCGCTGGCAAAAAATCATACTGTTCATTTCTAAATATAGTTATGGCATTTACCTCGCACATATCATGGTTTTGAATCTTTTAAATTCCTACGGATTCAGCTGTTATTTCCCAAACCCATTCATCGGGACACCGGTAACCGCCTTTATGTGTTTGTGCCTGTCTGTAGCACTTGTTTGGGCCATCAGCAAAGTCCCCGCTGGAAAATGCATTTCCGGATGATGGCATAAATTTTCCTTTGTGGTGGCGTCACGGAACGGTTTTTATAAATGTTAGTTGTTTACCGTTTTCTAACACTCGTTCTATGCGCAAGAAATACCTGATTTTGGGATGTTCACTCGTTTTGGCAACTGTATACAGCTGCAAAACACATTACAAACTTGCAGATGAGCGATTTACACTTATTGCCGCACCGGGATCCGAAGAGCGTGGAAAAAACATTGCAAATAATGTGTGCGGTGAATGCCACTTTGACAAGGGTACGGGCAAATTTACCGGTAGAAAAATGAATGACTTACCTAAATTTATGGGTAAAATATATACTTCAAACCTCACTCATTCAAAAACTAATGGTGTTTTGCAGCATTATACCGATGCTGAACTTGCTTACCTGTTAAAAACGGGTATTGCAAACGACGGACGGTATATTCCCTATATGGTGCGGCCGAAGATGGCGGAAGACGACATAAATGACCTTATCGTGTTCCTGCATTCCTCCGATCCTACCGTAGCTTCAGCAGATGTTAATCCCGGGCATACCCATATTACGATGCTCGGGCGCTGGGCAACAAATATCAGCGGTAAACCACAACCTTTTATCGAGGGTATAAAGAAGCCTGCTGCCAACGATGCAGTTGCCAACGGAAGGTATCTTGTAGATATTGTCGGTTGTTTTCATTGCCATTCCAAAAGTATTCCTTCCCTCAATTACGTAGATGCCGAACGTTCGAAAGGATACATGAAGGGTGGCATGAGCTTTAAAAGCCCTGGCAATGGAAGAATAAAAGCGTCTAACCTGACACCAGACAAAGCCAATGGTATAGGGAAATACACAGAAAAAGAATTTGCAATCGCATTAAAAGACGGCAAAACACCTGATGGCCGGAAACTTAGACTGCCAATGGGCCGCTTTACCCACCTTAACGACAATCAGATTGCTGATATATTTGCCTATTTAAAAACACTCCCACCATCAGATCACAAAATAACGCATTGATCAAGCAGCTTTTTTTGATTTGTTTTCGTTTCGTACTCATCGGGAAACCCTAAGCAATCACATCAGGCAAATAATCTCCGACTGTCATTTCAGGTAACTCATAACTCACCCGCCACTGCGAAGCAGGTACCGCTCCATGTCGCATGTCTGTAGCCTTGCTCCGTGCACGCTGACCTTGCGACGCCCGAAAAAAAGCGGGTTGCAACCGCCTACATAATCCAATCAAAAAATCGTTCAGCGCCAGTCTCCAACTGCGTCGCACGGGAAGGCAGTCGCCGACTGCATTGCTAACACTGCACGAAAGTGTCCCGCGAGCCTACCAATAAAACTGATGCCGTCAGGCATCAAATATTTATAGCCTCCGCCGCAAAACAACCCCGATGCCATCGGCATCGCATCTTGTTTACCACTCGGATACAAACATGCGATGCCTAAAGGCATCGGTCAACTGTTATCATTTATCTTCTATAAACATACAATCCCTAATGGGATTGCCAAAACCCAACCCACTACAGGTCCCTCTCTGTCGCAGGTCTGTAGGTCTGCCTCTGCGCCCCGCTTACCTTGCGACGCCCCAAAAATTGCAGTTTGCAACCGCCCACATAACCCAATAAAAAAATCGTTCAGCGCCAGTCTCCGACTGCATTGCTAACATTGCACGCGGGACGCCTCGACCAGTAATGAATGTTTTATTTGTACAGCAGCAATGCTTGCGCTTCCGCAGCGGGCATGCACAATAAACCAGGTTGTATTATCCT